>JAOZUP010000063.1:10453-13453 GCA_029938595.1 Thermoanaerobaculales bacterium
AGTGCGAAGCCGGAAGTGCGAAGCCGGAAGCGCGAAGCCGGAAGCATGCAGCCGGAGGTGGTGACAGACTTCACATTGTCCTCATCCTCATTTAACCTCGCCTTCGGCAATCCGGTTGCGCGGTTGAAAACGTCGTAACCGGATGGCGCGGCATCATGCCGAGGGGGAGCACGATGAGGCGATGGAAGGTATGGAGCGCGGTGCTGCTGGTCATTTTTGTTGGCGTCCTCGGCGCCGGTGCTGACGAACCCGAACTCGATCCTCTTCTCAAACTCCTCGTGGAACGAGGGTTGATCACGATGGAGGAGGCGCTTGCGGTGCAGGCCGAGTACGATCGCCGGCGGGCGGAAGAGGAGACCCCAACGATAACGCCGCAGACGCCGGCGCCAACATCCCCGCCGGAACAGGTTGTGGAGCCCACGAGCGAGGTAGCCTCCAAGGACGAGGGCGAGAAGTGGTACGACCGCTTTGACTTCCGGGGTGACCTGCGATTGCGCACCGAAATCTTCTGGGTCGAGGGCATTTCGCCAAACGACAGACGGGGGCGTTTCCGAGCCCGGATCCGGCCCGGGATCTACACCGACATCACGGACTGGATGGATGTCGGTCTCCAGCTCCGGAGCGGTGATCCCCTGGATCCCGTGTCCGACAACTCGACGTTCGACGGCGGCTTTTCACTGATCCCGATTTCCATCTCCGAGGGCTTTGCCGGGCTCCACCCGACCGACTGGCTCGACCTCACCTTCGGCAAGTTCGACGCCAACAAGAAGTGGGTCGTCACCGACATGCAGTGGGACGACGACGTGACTGTGGAAGGGGCGATGGAAGAGTTCAGGGTCGGACCGTTCAAGGCCGATCTCTACCAGTACATCCTCGAAGAGTCGAAGAGCGAGAAGGACGCCTACGTCCTCGGTGGACAGGCCTACGGCATTTTCGGGTCGGATTCTATCGGCACTTTTAAGGTCGGCATGGGATACGACAACTGGTACCGGCCGCAGCTGGTCGCCGATCTAACGCTGAGCGGCGAGCTCCACGGCAACAGGGTCACCAATCTGCTCGACGACGAGGACCAGCTCACCAGCGACTTCGAGATCGTCAACGGTTTTGTAACTTGGACGTGGGCGAAGAACGAACGTTGGCCGATCAAGCTTCATCTTTCCGGCTACTACAACACCGGCGCCCGTGGCCTTGGCAAGGAGTACGACACGGGCTACTTCGCGCGCGTCCAGGTGGGTGACTACAAGGAACCCTACCAAATGATGTTCCGTTTCTCGCGCTACTACTCGGAACCCGACGCCCTCTTCTACGTCTTTGCCCAGTCGGACACGACCATGGCCTCGGATGTCGACGGATACCGGTTCGACTTTCGTCTCGGCTATATCAAGAAGTCGTACTTCAATTTCACCTGGTATCACACGAAACCGGTTTACTCCCTGTTTCCGGACATGGACCGGCTGCAGGTGGACTACATCATCGTTTTCTAGAGGATCACTCGTCGTCAGACGGGTTGTCCGGGTTGTCATCCCGAAAGCCGATCCGATCGAAGGGGTTGACGATGCTCGACGCGATGTTCATCAGGTGGGCGGAGATCCGCTTCAGGAATCGCACGTAGAGCGCAGTGCTGACGGCCTCATTGCACACGAGGTCGGCCTCGCTCCGCTTGATGAGGATGTTCAGGATTTCGTCGCTCCGGCGGGCGATCCACCAATGTTCGGACATCACTTCCTTCGCCTTGTCCTGGTCGCCGTCGGGGAAAGCCTCGATCAGGAGCGTGAACATCGTCTTGACCGTGGTTTCGATCTTGCGAATGTCCTCCTCGAGGCTGCCGCAGTTGAGCCGGCCGGGATGGTTGAGCGCGAGATCGACGATGTTTTTGGTCAGGTCACCGATGCGCTCGATGTCGATGACGATGCTCACCAGCGCCAGACCCGCGGCGATGCTGCGGCTCGAGCTCAGCGCGAGGTGGGTCAGCACCTTGCGACGGACCTCGCGCTCGTAGGCGTTGATGAGCTGGTCCTTGGCGTAGATGTCGAGCTCGATCCGCGCGTCGTCGTGCTCGCGGAGCGAGCTCGACGCGGCGAGGAACATCTCCCGGTCCGCCTCGAGCATCTCGAGCGACCGGTCGTAGGCCTGCTGCAACATATTGTCTTTGCGGAACAGCTCGAAGAATTGGTTGAGCATCTTTCACCTCAAGATCAAAATCGCCGCGAAAGGCACGGCATAGAAACAGATGACGATGTACGCGACAGCGAGCCAACGGTGATCGGCGGCAACAGCCGCGAAACCTCCGGCGAGCCGGAGCGGAATCCGGCGAATGGCGGGAATCGGCCATATCACTGCGATACCACAGATGTTGAAGAGAAGGTGGGCAAAGGCCACCGTCACCGCGCTGATCTCGCCCACCGCGAGGGCCGCGAGGATGGCGGTGATGGTGGTGCCGATGTTGGCGCCGAGGGTGTAGGG
Source organism: Thermoanaerobaculales bacterium (assembly GCA_029938595.1). Taxonomy (GTDB): domain Bacteria; phylum Acidobacteriota; class Thermoanaerobaculia; order Thermoanaerobaculales; family Sulfomarinibacteraceae; genus Sulfomarinibacter. Next base: position 12,917 of record JAOZUP010000063.1, read on the forward strand.
GAAGATCTGCACCAGGGTGAGAATCCCTGCGCCCGCCAGCGGCACAGCGAGCGAGGTGGTAATGCTGGACGATTGGACGAGAACGGTGATGAGGAGACCAAAGAGCATGGCTCTTCCCGCGTTGGCGAAGAGGGTTTGATCGAAGAACGCCTCCACCCGACCGAGGACAATCGATTTGAGGGCCACTACCAGATAGCGCAGCGATGCGAACATGATCACCAGCGCGAGAATGAGCAGGATCCACGGGTGTCCGTCCAGCGCGTGGGACACACCATTGACCGCGGGACCTGTGACCATCTTGAGAGGGCTCGCGAAGGTGAGACCGCCGATCTCCTGAAAAATCTTCGCCATGTCGGCCGCGAGAATACCGAGGAAGTTGGTCGAAACCTGAAGCGGAAAGAGGATGAGCACCGCCAAAATATTGAAGAAGTCGTGAACCGTCGAGGCCGCGAATGCCCGTTCAAACTCCCGGCCAAGGGAGGTGTGGCCGAGGCTGACCAGGGTGTTGGTGACCGAGGTGCCGATGTTGGCCCCCAT
>JAOZUP010000399.1 GCA_029938595.1 Thermoanaerobaculales bacterium
CCTCGGAAAGCCACGTCGGGCCGGGCCCGCCGCGACTTTCCGAGAGGTAGGAGTGTTTTAATTGTTGATTCGAGGCTGATTGTGACTCGTCTCGACGGTGCTGGAAGAGTTCCGCGTGGCGAGCACAGTCAGGTTCTTTGTACCGGAAGAATGTCTAGCGGCCCTCGCGACGAGGCCCTCCGCGACAGCGGCACGCCGACTGAGGCTTCCCGGGAGGAAGTTCAAGTCGGGGGTGGGCTTGTCACGGCGTAGTGCGAAGCACGAAGCCGGATGGGTGAAAATTCCGAATTCCGAATTCCGAATTCGATCCGTGCCCCTCCCCCATGGTCCTCCTCAACATCAATTCTCCGGCTCACGCGCCGCGCGTGAGCCGGAGAATTGATAGTGGACGGGAGAGGAACTTCCCCTTAGAATGATCCCCTACCGAGGAGGTCGATCATGGTTACAAAGAAAAAAACTGTCGATGAAGCCATCGAAGAGGTGGCCGAAACAGCAACCGGCGGGCTGAGCGGAGTCAAGGATTCACTGGCCAAGGCGCAGCAGTCGATGGAGGGCGCAAAGTCGACGATGCAGGACGCTTACGGCAAGGCCCGAGAAGGGGCAGGGGTGGCAGCGGATCGGGCCAAGGTGTACCTCGACGATGCCAAGAAACACCTTGCCGAGGCGCGCGAAAAGATGGGAACCCTCGCTGCAAAGTCCCGCGACCAGGCAGAGGTCCTCTACGCAAACGCCAAGGAGCAGTACGAGAGTCTGTCCGAGAAGGCGATGGACCTCTATGCCAAGACCAAGAAAAAGATCGCCGATGTCGATTTCAAGGAAAAGGGCGACGAGGTGGTGGAGTACGTGCGCACCAACCCGGGCAAGGCCATTCTCATCGCTCTCGCCGTCGGTTTCGTGGTCGGCTACGCCACGCGGCCGCGCGACTGACGCTCGAGGGGTGTGAGTATGGAAGAAAAGCAAGCTGACGTGTTGGAAGAAGTGGCGGAAAACGACCTGGGTGAAGACCCCACCACCGCCCGGCGGATCGACGCTGATTCCATCCTGGATTCCATCGTCCCGCAGTCGATCGACTGGCGGGAGACGGTGGGCCGCCACCCGTTCGGGTCGGTGGCTGTCGTGGGTCTCGTCGGTTACCTCGTGGGGCGCACCAAGGGGGCATCGATCATGGCGGGGATCACGGCTGGCCTGTCGGCCGGCATCATGCGGCAGCTGTCCGATGTTTTCGAGGGCGACTTCTTCGATTTCTGAGGGATGAGGCGCCGGGTGGAAACTCCGGTTTGATGGCGGAGCCCAGCCGCTCCCGTACGCATCCGATGACTCTCGGGCGGAGCTTTCTCCTGTGGCTGCTCGGCGTTCTGGTCGTCACCATGGTGGTGGTCAGCGCCTTGGTTCTGTGGCACGAGCAGCGGATCCTCGAGAGCGAGCTCCGCGCGCGGGCGGATCTCCTCGCCTATATTCTCGCCCTCGGTGCGGCTGACGGCGGATCGCCCGAGTATCTCGCAATCTTCTCCATGACCGATGTCCGGGCCGGTGAGGTCCGCGATGAGGACGGTCGTGTTCTGTGGCGCTATGGTCCCTCGCCCGGGGAGGTGGAGGCGCTCGACGCCGGTCTTCTGAAGGTTCAACGGCGAGTCGAGATCGGCCGCGGGCCCTGGGGCGGAGGCGATGCGGTCGAGGTGGTGCTGCTGGTATCGCGTGCCAGGGTTCGCGCCCACCTGGCAGTTGCCGCGGTACGCTTGCTTGCTGGCCTCGGCATTGCCCTGACCCTCGCCCTGGTGGCGGGGCTGGCCCTCATCGGGAGAATTGTGCGCCCGCTCCATGAGCTGGCCGATTGGGTGCGGGGCTTCGACCCTGACCAACCCGTGAGCCTTCCGGTCGAAGGGGGTCCGACGGCTGAGGTTCGGGATCTCGCGGTGGCGTTCCGTGACATGGGCGACCGGCTGGCCGAGCAGAGACATTCTCTCCTCGCCAGCGAGCGCCGGTTCCGTGAGCTCTTTACGGCCTCGCCGACGCCTCTGCTGCGTCTCGACCGGAATCTCTGTTTGCGCGATGCCAACCCCGCCTCCGAACCCTACCTGGGAGGGGCGGCCTCGCGCACCATCGGCTCCTCGTTGGCCGGGTTCCTCGAGAGACCTTCTGCTGAGGAGGTGGCGACTGCTGTGGCGACCGCCGGCCCGGACTCGGAGTCTGTGCTCGAGGCCTATTGGCGGCTTGAGGGCGGCGAAACGGCGGAGGTCGAGCTCCACGTAGGATGGGCTGGAGCTGCCGCTGCACAGGGTTATCTGGTAGCGATTCACGATCTCACCGATCGCGTCCGGCGGATGGGCGAGCGGTGGCGGCGCACCTTTGACTCCATGGTCGATGGTGTCGCACTCGTCGATCGTGAAGGACGGATCACACTGGCCAACCAATCTCTCGAGCCCCATCAACCCAAGATCGCAGACGATCTCGGTCGCCGTCTGCGAGGAGCCGCTCCAAGGACCTGGCGGACCGAGAACGTCGGGCGGCTGCTGGAGTGTTCGCTGAGCATGCCCGAAGGGTTGGAGCACGCCGTCCTGGTGGTGCGAGACATCACCGAGGCGGTGGATGCCGAGCAGCGATTGCGTGACGCGGAGAAGATGCAGGCGGTCGGCACCCTGGCCAGTGGCGTGGCTCACGATTTCAACAATCTTCTCGCGGCGATCCTGCTCCACGTGCGGCTGCTGCAGCGCCAGCCCAAAGCCTCTGCGGAGGCGGTCGCGGCGATCCGCGACTTGGCGGAGCAGGGAACCGAGGTTGTGCGCGAGCTGCTGGTCTTTGCCCATCGTGAGAGCCCGTCGCCCAAGACCATCGATTTGGTGGAGTTGGTGCAGCTGCAGGAAGATGTTCTGCACCATTTGCTGCCTCCAGAGGTAGAGCTCGTGCTCGAGCTCGAAAACGAGCCGGTTCCGGTCAAAGCTGATGTCGTGGGCCTGCGCCGGCTGCTCCTCAACCTGGTGCTCAACGCCCGAGACGCTGTCAGCGATGGAGGTGGGCGGATCACCGTCCGGATCGAACATACTGCCGGCCGGGCCGTCCTCGAGGTTGCGGATGACGGCCAGGGAATCCCGGCCGAGGCTCGTGATCACCTCTTCGAACCGTTCTTCACCCAGCGCCGCCAGGGGCGCGGCGCGGGTCTCGGTCTTGCTGTGGTCTACGGGATCGTCTCCGACCTCGAGGGCGAGGTCGATGTGCAATCCACACCGGGAGAGGGGGCGCGTTTCATCATTCGCATACCGCTCGGTGATGTGGCGGCTCTCGAACCGGTCGATGCGGGCGCACCGGTTTCCGCGGCTGATACGAGAGTTCTCCTCGTGGAGGCGGATGGACGCTCGGCGGTACGGTTGGTCGAGGATCTGGCCGGGGCCGGATTGGAGGTGCGGCATGCACCGTCCTTCGAGATAGCCGCCGTTTTGCTCGAGCAGTGGACGCCGAAGGCGGTGGTTGTCTCGGGGCCTTGGGGATCAGATGCGGCGCCGGGCCAATTCCGCCGGCTCCGGCTGCCGGTTCTATTGCTCGGCGAATCGGAGAGTGGCCTCGACGGTGACTGGGGCCCACGGGCGGCGCGCCTGAAATCGGACGAATCGCTCGAGGCCGTCATCGAAGCCCTCCGCGATCTCGGGGTGGTGCCGGAGGGCTGAGGCGCCGGCACGGACGGATACCAGATACCAGATACCGGATACCAGATACCAGATCCACGCAATCACCCCTTGACATCGAGACGGGTGAGTTTACGATTTTGTCGCATCCGGCATCCGGCATCCGGCATCCGGCATCC
>JAOZUP010000400.1 GCA_029938595.1 Thermoanaerobaculales bacterium
GATCCGGCAGGCCATCACCCGCGCGATCGCTGACCAGGCGCGTACCATCCGCATCCCGGTGCACATGATCGAAACCATCAACAAGCTCACCCGTACGACGCGAATGCTCGTCCAGGAGCTCGGGCGCGAACCGTCGGTAGAGGAAATTGCGTCGCGCATGGAGATGCCGGTGTCAAAAATCCGCAAGATCCACAAGATCTCGCAGGAGCCCATTTCGCTCGAGACGCCGATTGGCGAGGAAGAAGACTCGCACCTCGGCGACTTCATCGAGGACACCAACTCGGTGTCGCCCATCGAGGCCGTGATCATGCGCACCCTGAAGGACCACACCGAAAACGTCCTCAAATCGCTGACCCCTCGCGAGGAACAGGTTCTGAAGCTGCGCTTTGGAATAGGTGATGGTACTGAGCATACCCTCGAAGAGGTGGGCCGGACTTTCAACGTGACTCGCGAGCGTATCCGCCAGATCGAGTACAAGGCCTTGCGCAAGCTGAGACATCCGACGAGAGCCCATTTGCTCAAGCCGTTCTCCGACGCAACAGGCTGAGCCAGGGGCCTGAGGCTCGAGGAGGTGAGGAAGTTAGGGGGTGAGGAGGTGAGGAGTGAAGCGAAAACCTCCTAACCCCTCGCTAACTCCTAACCTCCTAACCTCCTAACCCCCTCACCCTCTCAAGCCTCAAGCCTTATTCCTTGCTGGACGCCCCATGTCGCGCTACCATGCGCTGGGGCCCATAGCTCAGCGGTCAGAGCCGCCGGCTCATAACCGGTCGGTCCCAGGTTCGAATCCTGGTGGGCCCACGGTCACGGGGGCAAACCCATCGAGGGGTGATGGTGAGCAACGCACGAAACGATCTCGTCAACCTGATTCGTCTGCAAACTGTTTACGACTCCATTGCCAAGCTGATTGCGGAACGGAGCTCGCCTCCGGCGGAAATCCGCGAGCTGCAGGAGGCCAACCTCATTCGGCTGGAAGAGCTCGAGGAGTTGGAGCGTCAGATGGAGGCGCACAAAGAGGAGATCAAGGAGGTGCGTCAGAAGGAGGCCGAGTGGGAGCTCGAGCTCGAGCACTTTCAGAAGCAGAAGAGCACGGTCACCAACGAGCGCGAGTTCACCGCAGTGATCTCCGAAATCGACTATGCGACCCGGGCGATCGACGAATCTTCGGCTCGGCGCCAGGAGCTCGAGGAGTCCATCGTCCAGCTCCAGCAGGAGGTTACCGAACGTCGTGAGTCTCGCCCGGAAGAGGAATCCGCGCAGGGCGACGTAGTCACCTCTTGGGCAAAGCGCAAGGACGAACTCGTGAAGGGGGTACACGAGTTGGCGGTGCAGGCCAAGGAAATTGAGGCAGAGGTTCAACCCAAGCATCGCGCACGGTTTCTTCGTCTCCTGGAGAGTAAGCAGGGCACCGCCATTTCCGAGGTCATCGATGGATCCTGCTCGCTCTGTCACCTGGCCCTGCGGCCGCACCTCCAGCAGCGTGTGCGGCGATGCGAGGAGATCATCGATTGTGAGTTTTGCCACCGCATCCTGTATATCGAGGGGAACGTGACCCAGGTTGAGGACGTGGGCGCTGACGGCGGCTAGCTTTGATCGCTGACATCGTTGACCGATTGGCTGGCGTGCGGCAGCGCGTTGAAATGGCCGCAGTCGGATGCGGTCGCGATCCAGAGTCGATAACCCTGATTGCGGTCGGCAAAAAGTTTTCCGCCCAGATTGTGCGGATGGCGGTGGAGGCGGGCGCCGTCGACCTCGGGGAGAATCGGGTTCAGGAGGCGGTGGCGAAAAAACCCCAGGTGCCCGGCGCGAAATGGCATCTCATCGGTCCCCTTCAGCGCAACAAGGCTCGTGCAGCGCTTGAGGTCTTTGATATCGTTCACACCCTCGACCGTGCCGAGCTGGCGGACCGGCTGCATTACTTGCTTGGCGAGCACTGGCCGGGCCGGCGTCTCGATGTGCTGGTCGAGATCAACATCGGGTCAGAGCCGCAGAAGGCCGGCGCGCTTCCGGGTGAGGCGACCGACCTGGTGAGGCACGCGCTCGGTTGCGATCGGCTCGCAGTGCGAGGGCTGATGGCGATTCCGCCGTGGGAGGAAGATCCGGAGGCCTCGCGGCCATATTTTCGGGAGCTTCGTGAACTGCGCGACACGCTGCAGCAGGATGTGGGTGTGCCGCTGCCCGAGCTCTCCATGGGAATGAGCCACGATTTCGAGGTCGCCATCGCCGAGGGCGCGACCATGGTTCGAGTAGGCACCGCCATCTTCGGCCCCCGCGGACCGAAAGCTGTTAGCAGTTAGCAGTTAGCAATTAGCTATTAGCTCATCACAGACTGCCTGACGAATCATCGATACCCCGCAGAAGAGGGGTGCGTTCTACGTCGCAACGTTAAATTTTGCAACGTTCTACTTGCTCACACGCCGACTTTGTGAAAAAATTCTCATCCGGTTGAAACGGGGGAGCGGGAATGGCGGAAACAACCAGTGTCGATCGTGGCTTCGAGCGGGAAGTGACTCGTCTTTCAGGTGAGATGGCTCCTCGGTGTGTTGAATTTCTGCACGATCTGGTGACCCTGCCGTCACCGAGCCGCGGCGAGCGTCTGGCCTGCGAGAGAGTGCTTCGCGAGATGGAGTCCCTCGGTTTCCAAGATGCCCACCTCGACGAGATGGGAAACGTCCTTGGTCGAATCGGATCGGGTCCGAGGACCCTCGCATTCGATGCACACATTGACACCGTCGGCATCAGCAATCCAACCCATTGGCGTCACGATCCTTTCCGCGGCATCGTGACGGACGGGATCCTCTTCGCTCGCGGTGCATCGGATCAGAAGGGGGGGCTGGCGGCGATTGTCCACGGCGTCGCTCTCGCGGATCAGATCGGGTTGTCGAGCGAGCTGACGGTGTGGGTGACCGCGACCGTCAGCGGCGAGGATTGCGTGGGTCTTGCCTGGCAGTACCTAATCAATGAAACCGAGCTGCGGCCGGAGGTCGTCGTGATCGGTATGCCCTCGCACCTCGGCGTGTGCCACGGCCAGCGCGGCCGCATGGAGGTGGAGATCGCAACCACGGGAGTCTCCGTCCACGGCTCACAGCCGGATCGGGGACACAATGCGATCTATTCCATGGTGCCGGTGATCGAGGGTCTGGTTCAACTCCATCGTGGATTCGATGTCGACCATCCGATGCTCGGATGCGGATCGTTGGCGGTGACCGGAATCACCTCACAGTCTCCCTCGTTGACCGCGATTCCGGATGAGTGCGTTGTGCACGTCGATCGCCGTCTGACAATCGGTGAGACTGCGGACGATGCGCTGGTACAGATCAACGACGTGTGTCAAGACGCGGGTGCGGACGCCAAGGTACGGTTGCTGCACTACGATCTGCCCTCCTGGCGCGGTTTCACCTACCCGACCGACAAGGTCTTTCCGGCTTGGGAAACGCCCGCGGAGAGCCCGGCGGTGTTGGCGGCGATGAGCGCTGCGGAGCGGGTTCTCGGTCGTGCGCCGCGGATCCACCGTTCAGCCTTCTCATCCCACGGATGTGCCACGTCGGGTCTTTTCGGCATCCCGACTGTCGGTTTTGGTCCGGCCGACGAGCTTCACTCGCACACCATCAACGACCAGATTCCACTCGCCCAGCTCGAACCGGCAATGGCGTTCTATGCCATGTACCCGCAGGTTTATCTCGAAGCCGGCAGCTGAACCACAGAAGCACAGAGACACAGAGAGAAACACAGAGCAAGACACCGCAAACACGAAGACACGAAGGCACGAAGGCCGCGCACCCATCGCAACTTGCCCA
>JAOZUP010000064.1 GCA_029938595.1 Thermoanaerobaculales bacterium
TCCTGGGCGGTTTCTTCCTCTATATGAGTTACTACGGCTGCGACCAGACCCAGGCGCAGCGGATCCTCGCTGCGGCCGACGCCGACCAGGCGCGACGGGCGTTGACGGTGGCGAGCTTGGTGCGGTTTCCGCTGGTGCTGACCTACTGCCTCTTCGGCCTCATGCTCGCGGCCTTCCTCGCCGCGACGCCGGACTTCGCTCAGTCGCTGGCGGGCCGCCCGCCGGACGCGCTGGTTCCCCAGTTTCTCGTGACGTATCTGCCGACGGGGATCGTCGGCGTGGTGGTGGCGGGCATTCTCGCCGCGGCACTGTCGTCTATCGACTCAGCCCTCAACTCATTGTCGGCGGTGGTGGTGGAGGAGTTCTCGACGGCGGCCCTGCGCCGGGATCCCGCGCGGCAGCTCCGGTGGGCGCGGCTCGCGACGGTCGGTTGGGGGGTGGCGGCGACCACGGCGGCGTGGTTTTTCTCGCGGGCGGGGGAGACCTCGATCGAGCTCATCAACCGGGTAGGCAGTGCCCTCTACGGTCCGGTGCTGGCGGTCTTCCTGTTGGCCTGGCGGTCGCGCCGCGCTGACGGGTGGTCGGCGGTGGCCGGAGCGGTGACCAGTCTCCTTGCCAACCTCGCGCTCGCCGCCTGGGCGCCCGGCATTTCCTGGTTGTGGTGGAACGTGGTGGGCTGCGTGGTCACGTTGGTGATCGGTGTGGCGTTTGGGCGGTCAAAGGCAGCGGCAGAGCCGGTCGGCGATCACGAGGGCCGCGGGTACGCGACCATCCTCGTCGTCTTTTTCGTTGTGATCATCGTTTTGCTGGCCTGGACCACTATTTGGCTCCGTTGACGTTCGATATCACATCCCACCACCGGACGGCAGGCGAGACGCCTGCCCCACAATCACGACCCGGAGAGTTTTTGGGGAATGGGAACTCAAAACTCAAAACTCAAAACTCACTTCAGGACGGTCATCTGTTACTGGATGAATGATGGTGGTTCCTTGTTCCACGGCTCGGGCTCGAGCGCCAGTCGTCGGCCGAGATCGAATAGGCGCCGCATTTCGGACGGGTCGAAGGCGCCGGCAGGCGTCTCCGCGTTCTCCGGCGGGATTCCGATGTAGTTGAAATCGACGCCGTCCCGCTGGGCGAGCGCCCAGACGCGGATGAGATCGCCCATCGCGACCGCCTTGAGCAGCGTGATCATGGATCGCGACGCAATGTCAACCAAATTGCGTTCGACCTGCTCAGGTGCGGGGTCGATCTGGCCGTTGCGGATGATGTAGATCGAGGCCTTGCCGCGTTGCGCGGCATCGACCCCGAGCTCCCGCTGGGCGGAGGCGATGTTGACCGTGGCTCCCCACAGGAAGAACTCGGCGATGACGCCGCCATCCACGTGCATCTCGTCGTAGCGAGCGCCGTCCACCTCGACATTGATGTAGACCGGTGGGAAGGCGACCGGGATCGAGGCGGATGCGAGCAGCACCTGGCGAAAGAGCTCGAGCGAACCGGGCCGGCCGCTGGCGGCGATAGCCCCCATGTTCCAGACCACGAGGCGCTGGGCATCCAGGTTGGTGGTGCCGACGTAGAGCCGGCGGCCGCGCTGGTGCTCGGCGGCGATTTTCTGCATCATGGCAACGTCAAACACCTGCTTGATCTTCTCTGCCAGCGGGTCGGTGCGCGTCAGCGAATCCTTTCGCAGCACCGTCAAGGGGTTCCTGATCTTATAAACATCCTTGCTCGTGACGGTCGTGAAGAGCTGCTCGAGGGCCTCGTCGTAATCGGGCCCGAGAAAGGCGAACGGAGCGGCGAGAGCGCCTGTGCTGACACCGGTGACCAGCTTGAAGGCCGGTCGGTTCCCGGCCTCGGACCAACCGCTGAGAACACCGGCTCCGAAGGCCCCGTTGGAGCCGCCGCCCGAGAGCAGCAACGCTTCCATGCCTCCGCCGACGGAGCCGGTTGCCTCCCACTCGTCGCGCACCGATTGAACCAGGTCCTCCTGGAAATGTGGGCTCGGCTCGTCACCCCAGTCGCGGACATCCGGCATCCCCGGGATGACGGCGCGGCCCATGGCGTCGATCGGCACCGGGTTGCGCTCGAGGCTGGTACATCCAGTGACAAGCAGCAGGACAGTGACTGCCGCCACTGCGTGATTCGGGAATGAGCTGGAGCCCGTGGTTACCATGAGAACCCCGACACCATACCGTACCGAGCTGGATGGGGTGGGGCGTGTGGGCGAAGAACCCGAGATTCTAAAATTGGGCGGGAACGTTGGCCCCCCTAACCTCCTAACTCCCTAACCTCCTAACCCTCCAACGTTCAACGTTCTAACGTGTAACGACGTCCGTCAATGACCGGATCGGCGGGATCACGCCACGACTCGGGGACATTGAGATATCCTCGTAGTGGATATGACAACGCCGCTGATTTCTGTTCTCCTGCCTGTCCGCGATGCGGGTGCGTATTTCGAAGAGTGCATGGCCAGCCTTGGTCGGCAAACACTCGAAGACTTCGAGGTGGTGGCGGTGGATGACGGGTCCACCGACGGCTCGGAGGTGGCGCTCGACGAATGGGCCGCGCGAGACCCCCGTGTCCAGGTGGTCCACCGGGAGCAGGAGGGGTTGGTGGCGACCCTCAACGCCGGCCTCGAGCTCTGCCGTGCGCCATTCGTAGCGCGGATGGATGCCGATGACATCAGCCACCCGCGGCGCTTCGAGCTTCAGGTCGCCGAAATGGAGGATCTGCCATGGGTGGGGGTTGTGTCGTGTCTGGTGCGCCACTTCCCGTGGCACGGGGTGGGGGAGGGCTACCGGATCTACGAAGGGTGGCTCAACTCGCTGTCCACCCCCGAGGCTATCGGACGCGAGCGCTTTGTGGAGTCGCCGGTGGCCCACCCGTCGGTTCTGGTCCGGCGCGAGGCCTACGATTTGGTAGGGGGCTATCACGATACCGAATGGGCCGAAGACTACGATCTCTGGCTACGCCTCCTCGAGGCCAGGGTGAGCGTTTCCAAGGTCGACCGCTACCTCTATTTCTGGCGCGAGCACACTGAGCGGTTGACCCGGGTCGACGGCCGGTACTCGGTTGAAAACTTCCTGCGCTGCAAGGCGAAGTATCTACTCAGCGGACCGTTGGCCGATTGTGAGCGAGTGGTGGTGTGGGGGGCAGGCCAGACCGGACGCCGCCTGTCGAAGCATCTGCTGCGGGGCGGAGCACCGATCGAGGCATTCGTCGACATCGACTCCGAGAAGATCGGGGGCACTCTGCGCGAGAAGCCAATCATCGATCCGGACGATCTGTCGATGCTGATGGGATCGGACACCATCATTTTGGCGGCGGTCGGGTCCCGCGGTGCACGGAAGCTGATCCGCGAGCGGCTCAACGCCATCGGGCTCCGCGAAGGCCGAGAGTATTGGTGCGTCGCTTGAACCAGGTGCACGTCGCTGCCAGATTGAATCGCTATCGCAATCGCTATCGGTATCGGTATCGAAAGATCGACGCAACCGAGGTCCGTCGATAGCGATAGCGATCCCGATAGCGATAGCGATCGGACCCCCACACCTCATTATTCTCAGCCAATTTGGGCACGGGTGGGCGGGTGGTAACGTTCAACGTTTAACGTTCTAACGTTCTAACCTTCAACGTCCTCATTGACTGCTACCGGCTCCAAGCCCCAGATCTTGTCGGCGTACTCGCCGATGGCCCGGTCCGATGAGAAGTACCCCATGGCCGCGACATTCCGGATCGCAGCCGCGGCCCAGGCGCTGCGGTCGCGGTAGAGCACCGCGGCGTGCTCCTGGGCCTCGACGTAGGAGTGGAAGTCGGCGAGACAGACGTAACGGTCCCCGTGTTCCATGAGCGCCGACCAGATGTCGTGCAGCTGGGTGGCGGCGTCACCGGCGAAGGTTCCGTCCCTGAGATCGTCGATCACTCCGGCGAGCTCGGCGTCGGCGCGGTAGAGCTTCCACGGCCGATGGGCGCCGGTGGTGAGGCGCGTCTCCACCTCCTCGGCGGTGAGGCCGAAGATGAAGATGTTGTCGTCACCGACGACATCCTTGATTTCGATGTTGGCGCCGTCGAGGGTGCCGATGGTGAGCGCGCCGTTGAGGGCCATCTTCATGTTGCCGGTGCCGGAGGCCTCCATCCCGGCGGTTGAGATCTGCTCGGAGAGATCGGCGGCGGGGATGATCTTTTCGGCCAGGGTCACGCGGTAGTCGGGAACGAAGGCAATACGCAGCCTTCCTTCCACGTCCGGATCGTCGTTGACCACGTCGCCGACCCCGTTAATGAGGCGGATGATGAGCTTTGCCATGTGGTACGAGGGCGCGGCCTTGGCGCCGAAGATGAAGCTGCGAGGCAGCACATCCGCCCCGGGATCTGCCTTGATCCTCCGGTAGAGAAGAATGACGTGCATGATGTTGAGCAGCTGCCGCTTGTACTCGTGGAGGCGTTTGATCTGTACGTCGAAGAGTGAATCCGGGTCGAGGGTGATGCCGGTGAGCTCCTCCACCGTCGTTGCGAGGTCCTTTTTGTTGGCCTGCTTGATGTCCATGAACTCGTCCTGGAAACCGGGGTCGTCCGCCACCGCCTCGAGGTCGCGCAGACGGTCGAGGTCGCGCGGCCAGCTGTCGCCGATGCGTCGGGTGATCGCGTCTGCCAACCGTGGGTTGCAGGCGAGGAGCCACCGCCTCGGTGTCACCCCGTTGGTGATGGCAACAAACCGCTCCGGCCAGAGATCGGCAAAGTCCTTCACCACCCGGGTCTTCAAGAGCTCGGTGTGGAGCTTGGCGACGCCGTTGATCCTGTGGCTGCCGACGATAGCGAGGTTTGCCATGCGCAGCCGCTTGTCGCCGTCCTCGGCGAGGATGGACATTCGACGCAGACGGTCGGGCTCGCCGGTGAGGCGGTCCTTGATGGAGACCATGAAGCGGCGATTGATCTCGTAGATGATCTGTACGTGGCGCGGAATCAACGGCTCCATCACTGACACCGGCCAGGTTTCGAGCGCCTCGGGCAGCAGGGTGTGGTTCGTGTAGCTGCAGACGCTGCGGGTGATCTCCCAGGCTGGGATCCACTTGAGCCCGGCCTCATCCAGTAGGTACCGCATGACCTCGGCCACGGTTAGCGCCGGGTGGGTGTCGTTGAGCTGAAAGGCGACCTTGTCCGGCAGCAGCTCCCAGGCCTCGCCGTGGCGGCGCTGGAAACGATCCATGACGTCGCGTACCGAGCACGCGACCAGGAAGTACTCCTGCATGAGCCGTAGGCGGCGCCCGGCCTCGATATCGTCGGCCGGGTAGAGCACCCGCGTCACCGCCTCGACCCGTCCGCGCTCCTCCACGGCCTTGACGAAGTTCCCGCGCGAGAAGATCTGGAAGTCGAACTCGGATGCGGCCTGGGCGTTCCACAACCGCAGGATCGTGGTTGTGTTGGTGCCGTAGCCCGCGACGAGAATGTCGTAGGGCGTGCCGTACGCCAGCCGCCAGTCGGTCCACACCGGCCGGTGCTTGCCGTCTTTCTTGGTTATCCAATCCACCCGGCCTCCGACCTTCACCGGAACAGTGAGGTCGTGGCGTGCCACCTCCCATGGGAACCCACCCTCGAGCCAGGTGTCCGCGCGCTCGACCTGCCAGCCGTTCTCGATGGCCTGGCTGAACATGCCGTAGTCATAACGCAGGCCGTAGCCGTAGGCGGGGTAGTCGAGAGTCGCCAGAGAGTCGAGGAAGCAGGCGGCGAGACGGCCGAGGCCACCGTTGCCGAGCCCGGGGTCGGGCTCCTCTTCGATGATGGTGTCGAGGTTGAGGCCGAGCATCTGCATCGCTTCGCGGGCAGTGTCGAGGAGATCGGTGGCGATGAGGTTATTGAGCATCAGGCGCCCGAGAAGGTACTCCATCGACAGGTAGTGGACCGTTTTCGGCCGCTGCTCGTCGTATGTTCGGCTGGTCAGGATCTGGCGGTCGATCATCGACTCGCGAACCGCGAGTTCGAGGGCCGCCAGGTGGTCGGCCGCGCGGGCCTGACGCAGCTCGAGCCCGCATGAGTAGCGCAGGTAATGCAGAAACCGTAAGCGGAACTCCTCCGCCGTAGGTTGTTTGAGATGGACTGCCGGAAGCATGTTCCTCCTTCGCGAGTAGCGCGACGATGAAAGGTAACACAACGGGAGGATTTCGAATTTCGAATTTCGAATTTCGAATTTATCGGCGCGGTGAAAGGCCACCCGGGGTCCGGAAGCGTGTAGCCCGCGATCGTGCTAGCTGGCCGAATGAGGAATATATTCGGTCTCCGTAATCCCCCTGCACGATCACGGGCAGCGGTCTCAATCGACTCGTCCGCTCCCCGCAGCGCAAATCCGAAATTCGAAATCCGAAATCCGAAATTCCTGATGCGTTACCATGAACGCCATGATGGGCAACCGTTCGGCCGGCGTTATCCTCCATCCGACCTCCCTTCCGGCTCGTTTCGGTATCGGGGATCTCGGACCAACGGCTGCCGCCTACGCGGAGTGGCTGGCCGGCGCCGGTGCCCGCTGGTGGCAGGTGCTGCCTCTGCACCCCCCCGGTCCGGGCAACTCGCCCTACTCGGCGATTTCCACCTTCGCCGGCAACGAGCTCCTGGTCAGCCCCGAGCTCCTGGTCGAGGACGATCTCCTCGACGATGCCGACGTGGCCGATGTTCCGGACTTTCCGGTCGAGTGGGTAGATTTCGATCTGGTGAGACCGTTCAAGATTGACCTTCTGCGGCGGGCACATCGGCGCTTCCAAGAGACTTCGCCGCTGAAGCTGAACCGGCAGCTTGCAGTCTTCCGCGACGCCCACCGCGACTGGCTCGCCGACTACGCCCTCTTTCGAGCCCTCAAGGACAGCCACGACGGAGCACCCTGGTACGAGTGGCCACGGCCGCTTGCGCGTCGCGAGCCCGAGGCCCTGCTCGACTGGATGCAGCACCACACCGATGAGATCGACTTTGTCGAGTTCTGCCAATTCCTCTTCTTCCGCCAGTGGACCGCGTTGCGAGATTGGGCACGCGAGATGGGGGTGGGGATCTTCGGCGACGTGCCCATTTTCGTGGCCCGCGACTCGGCCGAGGTATGGGCCCATCCCGAGCTCTTCCTTCTCGATGAGGAGCGCCGGCCGACGGTAGTGGCCGGGGTGCCGCCGGACTACTTCTCGGCGACAGGACAGCTGTGGGGCAACCCGCTGTACAACTGGGACCGTATGGCCGACGACGGATACTCGTGGTGGGTCTCGCGGCTGCGCCGCACCCTCGAAACGGTGGATGTCGTGCGGCTCGACCACTTCCGCGGCTTCGCCTCCTATTGGGAGGTGCCTTCGGGAGAGGATACCGCGATCAACGGCCGCTGGAGGAAAGGCCCCGGGAGGCCGCTCTTCGACGCCCTCGAGAAGGCCCTCGGCTGCCTGCCGCTGGTGGCAGAGGATCTGGGTGAGATCACGTCCGACGTGATCGAGCTGCGCAAGGAGCTCGGTCTGCCCGGGATGGCGATCCTCCATTTTGCGTTCTCGCCCGAACCACGTTCTACCTTCATTCCTTATGCGCTCGAGCGCGATTTGGTGGTCTACACCGGCACCCACGACAACAACACAACAGTTGGCTGGTTCATGGAGGATGCGAGCGACGAGGAGAAGGACTTCGTTCGGCGGTACACCGCGAGCTCGGGCCGCGAGGTCAACTGGGAGCTGATCCGCCTCGCCATGGCGTCAGTCTGCGAACACGCAATCGTTCCGCATCAGGATCTGGTCGGCCTCGGCGCTGACTGCAGGATGAACACACCGTCCGTTGGTGAGGGAAACTGGCGCTTTCGGATCACCGCGCCGATGCTCGACGAGGGACTCCAGGCGCGGCTTTTTGAGATGATCGAGGCGTATGGCCGCGTAAATTCTGTGTGAAATCCTGCCTCCGGGTGATGATCCTCACGCGTGAGATCTTGAAACCTGTGGTGCGAAGACCGATAATAGAGGTTGTGAGATTACGTCTCTTTCCACTTGTCGTCTTCAGTCTCGCGCTGTTGGCCGTCGTGCCTGCGGCGGCGACGACCATCGTGCCGGCGGCCGATCCCGGTGAGTTGGCGCTCGACAGCGAGGCGGTATTCCTGGCCCGAGCCGGCGTCAGCCGCGTCGTCGGGCGGCCGGGCTATCTTGCCACCACGACAGAGCTCGAGGTTGTTTCCGTGACCAAGGGTTCTCTGTCGCCAGGGAGCGTGATCGAATCGATCGTTCCCGGGGGAGTCAAGGACGGGATCGGTTGGGCAGTGGCCGGTGCACCAAAGCTCGAATCGGGCAAGGTGTACCTCTTCTTTGCCGATCGCGACCCACGCGGGCGCTGGCAACCGCGGCTGATGGCCGACAGCGTGCTGCGGCAGGCAATCGCCAAGGACGGATCGAAGGTGCTGGTGCCACTGGACGAGGCAACACATCTGAATCGCGTGGACGTCTTCGGTTCTTCCGCTGCATTGGTGCCGGGAGCGGTTAACGAAAAGTTTTTCTTAGAAGCGCTCGACCGCAGCCTCACCGGGAAGCCCGGCTGGGATTGGTCGCCAATGATGGCGGAACTCGTGTTCACGGCGGATTTCCTCAAGTCGGTGCCGGGCGAGTGTACGTTCATGAACTCGGGCGGCCGCAATATTCGCTGGTCGAAGTTCGATTCGGGAACCCTGAGCCAGAGCGTCTGGGCCGAAGACGATGGCGACTCATCGCTTGCCAGTGGCGGTTTTCCGGAGGTGGGTGGCGCCATCACCCGCTGGAATACCGACCCCGATCCGACCAGTCTCAATCTCATCTACGCCGGTACGAAAAACGTAGGCACGAGCTGGTGCGACGAATTACACGAGGAGGAAATTTCAGACTGGGAGACTCCGCCGTCCAATTCAAATGCGGTCGTGTTCAACGACCCCTGCAACGACATCCCCGACCTCAGCGGCTGCAGCGGCACCCTCGCCTTCGGCGGGCCGTGGTTCGGTGGCACTCACACCTTCGACGGCGCGACGTGGTGGACAGCGAGCTCGCTGTTTGTCGTGGTGAACAACGGCGCCGGATGTATGTCTGGAAACTGGTATGAGCTGATGCTGACCCACGAAATGGGACATGGCCTCGGTTTCGGACATGTCGCGGACTCCGACGCGCTGATGCACGCGAACTGCTGCCACGATCACAACGCCACCGACATCACCTGCGCGCGGTACGCCTACCCGGTGGCCGCAGCCACTCCGACTCCACCCCCGACCGCGACCCCATCAGGACCCACGCCGACCCGAACACCGACGCCACCTCCGAGCGCGACCCCCACGCGAACCCGCACGCCGCCGCCGACGGCAACCCCCACCGGCGTCACGCCCACCCCAACGCCGACCCCGAGCGGAAGCGGGCCGTCGCAGGTGACGGTCCCTGTCGTGATCCACGGCGAGGGTGTCCAGGGCACGCCGTGGCGGTCTGATGTGGTGGTGACTAATCCCAACTCCAGCTCGCAGGAGCTGCGGTTCATCTACGTGACGAGCGAGAAGGCGGCCTTCTCGGCAACCAAAAACCTCGCGGGTCGCGCGACCCTGTTTCTCGAGGATCTGGTGGCGGATCTCTTCCTTGCCGGCGACAGTCGCGGACCGTTGGGGATCGAGGTCCTGACGGCGGGTTTGGAAGCACCGGTTGTGGTCTCAAGAGCTTACGCCGAGAACCCCTTCGGCAACCTCGGCTCGGGACTGCCTGCCGACGTTCAGCCGTCGACGGACGTGGTGTCGATGCCCGGCCTTTTCCACGACGAGGCGTTTCGCTCGAACATCGCGGTAACCGCGGACAACGGGCACAACGTGTGGGCCACATTCGAGCTCTTCAGAGGAATGGACGATCTGGTCGGCGGCGGGGTGCAGCGATTGATCGGGGCGGGGCAGCAAGACCAGTGGTCGATTCAGCAGCTTTTCAGGAACCAGGCGCGCGAAGGGGTGCCGATGACCGTTCGCGTCAGCTTGTCGCATCCGGGAATTGTGAACGCCTCGATGATCGACAACCTTTCGACGGACTCCGCGGTGTTCCTGGGCAAGGTGCCCGCAATCAACTGGATCGTTCCGGTAGTAGCTCATATCCCCGGCTCCGACGGGACCTTCTGGAAATCCTCGGTGTCGTTGTGGAACGGGAGTATTTGGACGTCGCGGATCGACCTCGAGTACCTCCCAGAAAAAACCGACAACTCCTCGGGAGGGATTCACGCATCGTTCATCTGGCTCGAACCGTACGAGACCCGCACGATCGAGGACGTGCTTCTGGATCTCTTCGATATCGACGACGGCAAGGGCGTCCTCGTAGTCAAATCCTCGCAGGTCATTACGGTGACCTCGCGTGTCTTCACCGGAGGTCCGCTCGGCGGCACCTCCGGCAACGGCGTGCGCACAGTGCGGGCGGTTGAGGTGTCCTCGGAGGACGCAGTGTTGCCGGGGGTGCGGATGCTCGACGGTTTCCGAACCAATATCGGGGTCGTTACGAGCGACCTGGGTGGGACCTTCCAGTTCGATCTTCGCGACGCCGGCGGCACCCTGCTCTCCACTGCGTTCCGCGGCGTGGAGCCGAGATCTCTGCGCCAGCTGTCAATGGAAAGGCTCTTCGGCAGGGATGTCGCGGCCCCTGATCCGGTGGGTTCGATCGTTATCAGTGGTGACGCGGACTTTCTCGCCTACCTGACCGTCATCGATGGCACCTCGCAGGACCCCGTCTTCGTAATGCCGCAGTAATTCTTCGGTCCGGGGCTCGCCGCCCGATGGGCGGCGTACCGCGGACCGAAGAATTACTCTTATGGTCGGACGGAATGCAGGCGGGACGCCCGCACCACAAATCCCCAAACGAGTGAGGAAGTTAGGAAGTTAGGGGTTGTCTGTCGCCGCTTCCGGCTTCGTGCTCCGCACTACGCCGTGACACGTCGCGGCTGGACCTCCTCACCCCCTAACTTCCTCACCCCCTAACTTCCTAACTTCCTAACCTCCTAACCCTTCTCCCGAATCGCCTCCAAATGCTCAGTCACCAGACCTTCGAAGAGCGGCAGCTTGTAGCCGTTCTCTGCCAGCGGTTCGGCGCCCTCGATGGCCGCCTTCGAGGCGGTTGCGATGGTTGCCGCATCCAGCTTTTTGCCGGTGATTGCGGCCTCGACACCGGTGGCCCGCCACGGGATCGGCGCAGCGCCGGACAGAAAGACCCGCGCCGAGCGCACGGTGTCGCCGTCGAAGACGATGGCGAGAGCGACCCCGGCGAGGGCGAAGTCCCACGCGCCTCGTGTCCGCACCTTGCGGTAGGACGACCGCAGCCCGGGGGCGGGCGGCGGTAGCACGACCTCGGTGAGGATCTCGTCGACTCCGAGCACCGTCTCGCGCCTCGGGTCCTCGGTCGCAGGTACGAGGAAGGACTCCACCGCCACCGAGCGGCTCGATGTGGGGCCGGAGATTCGGCACACGGCGCCGAGCGCGGCCAGCGGAGGTGCAATGTCCGACGGGTGGACGATGTAACATATGTCGCCGCCGAAGATGCAGTGGTACTCGTTCCGCCCCTCGTAGGCGAAGCACTTCTCGCCGCCCTTGCGCAGACAGTCGAAGTCTCCCCGGTAGTACCAGCAGCGTGGCTTTTGGCACAGATTGCCGCCGAGGGTGCCCTGGTTGCGGAGCTGCGGGCTGGCGACCACCGCCGCTGCCTGGGCGAGCGCCGGGTAGGATTGGCCGATTGAATTATCGGCCGCGATATCGGCGATTGAGGTCAAGGCGCCGATGCGGATGCTGCCGTCGGCCGCAGGACGGACGCCCTCGAGCTCCTTGACAGCCGACAGCGACACCACGGTGTCGGCGCTGAAAATGCCGTCGCGGAGACATCCCAGGAGATCCGTGCCGCCGGCATGGATGAGGGCCGGCCGGTCATCGAGAATGGCGAGGGCGTTGTCGATTGACGTGGCGCGGGCGTATGTGAATTTCGGCAACATCTCAGGCCTCCTTTTCCTGCCCGGCGAGTACTTCGAGGATCTTCCCGGGAGTGATCGGCCCGTCGGGTACTCGCACTCCGATGGCGTCGTAGATCGCATTGGCCACCGCCGCCGCGGTCGGGATGGTGACCGGTTCGCCGACGCCCTTGGCGCCGGTGGTGTTGCACTCGGTGTCCTGGAGATCGACCACCACCGACGACATGTCCGCCGGCACATCCATGGCGGTCGGAATCTTGTAGTCGTGGAAGTTGGCGTTGACCATCTTGCCGGTCTGCCCGCGGTCGAGCACCCGTCCTTCGGTCAGGGCGTAGCCGATGCCCATGGAAATGCCACCGAAGACCTGGTTGTCGAACGTCAGGCGGTTGAGGACGCGGCCGGAGTCGTGGGCGCCGAGGAAGCGCAGCACGCGGACCTCGCCGGTGCGCGTATTGACCTCGACCTCGCAGAACTGGGCCGCGAATGGGTTGACCACCTTGCCCTCGGGGTTGGGGCCTCGATAACCGATCCCGACCACCACCCGCCGCCTTCGGAGTCCTTGCAGCTCGGTGACGGGGAACTTCGCGTTCGGGTCACCCCTGGACACCACCGCACCCCCGGTGAGCATCAAGTCGTCGATGTCGAGATCGTGCTCGTCGGCGGCCATCTCCAGGAGCTGCTTCTTGACGTTGTACGCCGCCTCGCGAACCGCCGGCGATTCGGTGGGCACGGTCTTGGAGCCGCCCGAGGAGGTCGCGAATTGGGTAGTCCCGGTGTCCGCGTTCTCGACCTGGATCCCGGCCGGATCGATGCCCAGCTCCTCGGCCACAACCATCGCCATGACTGTGCGGGTGCCGGTGCCCAGGTCTGAGGCGCCCATATTGAGGTTGACGCTGCCGTCTGAGTACATTTTGACGATGATCGTGGAGGGGGGGCCGCCGCCGCCCGCAATCCACAAACAGGCGCCCATGCCGACACCGCGGCGGATGTGGCCGTCGGCCTTCGGCGCCTTGCGGGCGATCTTCCACCCGAATTTCTCGGCGCCCTCGACCATGCACTGTTTCAGCCCGGTGGTCGTGTAGGGCTGGCCCCCGCGTACCTGGCTCACCGCCGGTACGTTTTTGAGCCGCAGCTCGATGGGATCCATGCCGATCGCCACCGCGAGATCGTCCATCATCTGTTCGAGCGCCCATGCGCCCTGCGGGTGTCCCGGCGCACGAAAGGGCCGGCAGGGCCCGGCGTTGATGTGGACCAGGAGGTTTTCGCATTTCACATTGGCACAGGTGTAGAGATCCTTGACCAGCCAGTCGTTGAGGCCGGCGCCGCCCTCGGAAAACGCGCCGGCGGAGCTGAGGCCGGAAAATTCAAGGGCGGTCAGGGCGCCCTCTTTCGTGACCCCGGCCTTGAGCCGAATGTCGACTCCTGGACGGTTGCCGGTCACCAGCATTGCCTCCTCGCGGGTGGCGAAGAGCTTGACCGGTCGTGCGGTCATCTTAGCGAGCAGGCACGCGAGA
>JAOZUP010000065.1 GCA_029938595.1 Thermoanaerobaculales bacterium
CGAGCCGGATCAGCTACACTGCCGTAAACGCACGGTGGGTGGACGCCTCGTTCGATTGGGCACGCCCAAGACGATGGTTGCTTGAACATGGATAGGAGGGTCTTTTGAACCGAGTCATCAGGTTAACATTACTCGCGATCGCCATCCTTTTCTTGGCGACATCCGGCCCCGCGTGGGCCCAGGACGGAGGGGTCGAGATGACCGGGGGCGACAGCATGCCGCTGCCCTGGGGCATCGGGCTCACCCTGTACAACCAGAACCAGCCATACAAGATCGTCAACCTGGAAGTCCCGATCGCGGGCATCGACATCGGCGCAGCCGAGGGTCTCGAGGTTTTCAACGACACCACCAGCTACCACTTCAAGTTCGACTACTGGTTGCTGCCCTTCCTCAACGTCTATCTGCTCGGTGGCTTTATCGACGGCACCACCACGGTCGAGCTCGGCAACGTGGATCTCGGGCTCC
Source organism: Thermoanaerobaculales bacterium (assembly GCA_029938595.1). Classification (GTDB taxonomy): domain Bacteria; phylum Acidobacteriota; class Thermoanaerobaculia; order Thermoanaerobaculales; family Sulfomarinibacteraceae; genus Sulfomarinibacter. Next base: position 466 of record JAOZUP010000065.1, read on the forward strand.
CCATCCGCCTCAACGACATCCGGGTCGACTACGACGGCTTCATGTACGGCGGCGGTGTCACCCTCGCATACGGGGGGGAGAAGTGGTTCACCAGCTTGACCTACGACATCAGCCGTACCGACCTCGACCTCACGAACTCCACGGTCCAGGGATGGGTGCTCGCGCCTCGGATCGGGCTGGTCTTTAAGGGCGCCGCGGTCTACGTCGGCGCCATGTACCAGCAGGCGGAAGAATCTCATGAAGGAATCTGGGAGATGCCCTACCTCGGGGAGGTGCCCTTCCGCGTCGAGCTCGAGCAGGCCGAGGATTGGAACTACGTGGTCGGCATGATCGCCGGTCTTAGCGAGCACTGGAACCTCAACTTCGAAGGCGGTTTTGGTAAGCGCCAGTCGATCCTTGCCTATCTGGAGTACCGATTCGGTAAGCGATAGCGGCCAGGAGGGTTTCACTGCTGTATCGCTCGGTCGTCGCTCTGCCTCTTATGGTGTTGGCCACGGCTTCGGGTGGAGCCCTGGAGACCGACCAGTACTACGCTTGGGGACGACCGATGGCCGACTCCACCGGTGCTGTCAACGCCCGGTTCAACATCGAGCTCGAGCGGGCGCTCGCCAGTTTCCCGGCCGATGCTCCGCCCGAGGAGTGCACCGAAATCTCGGTCGTCTATCGCAAGCGGCTGCGCTTCATCCTCTTCCACTCGATCCAGCTGTGGGCGATGAACAGCTCGCTGGTGGCACGGATCCCGGCCGATCCCGATGAGTACCGTGAGTACCGGAAGACCAACCTCTACTCACGCCATCCACTCATCGACCCGGGCACCTGGATGCCCTTCACCCCGACCATCGAGGTTGCCGGCGTGCGCTTCGGTACCGACAAGTTATCGCACCTCGTATCCTCCGGGTGGACCTACTACTCGACCTACAGGGGGGCTCTCGACAAAAACGGCCAGGAACCGTCAGAGGCCTTGCGCGCCGCCGTCCGTCGCGGCATCCTCGAGGAGAGCCTGGTCCTCGGCGGCATGACCTCGGGTGTGACCTCCATCGCCGACATCGAGGCGAGCCTCGAGGGCCTCTATTTCTACAGCGATTTGTGCGACGGAGACGACCCGATCCTGCGGAAAAGGAGCGGCGGATGGGATATCACTCGCCCCATCGACCTCCGCAACTACGTCGGGCCACGGTGGGATGAGTCCTTCCAGCCCCCGGTCTACAGTAAGAGCCGCTGGCGCAAGGTCAAGCCGGTCCTCGAAACCTATTGCGACCGGCTCGACGACCCGGAAGTGATGGAGATGCTGCGACGGTACAGGGCACGCGACACCCGGACGGTCGTCGACGAAGTGGTGGCGTCGTTGGTGGCCGAGGGCAAGCTCGAGGATCCGGCCCAGTTCGGCCTCGATGCGGTGTGTGCCACCCCTGAGGTCCCTGCGGCCGCGCCCTCCGACGCCACGATTGCTCCGGAACCGGCACCTACCGTGGACGGCACCGAGATGGAGGAACAGGTCATCGCGGAGGAACGGGAAAGGCGACGTATGGCGATCGGCCTCCTCGGGTTCCAGCTCACCTACCCGCAGGTCGTCACCGCCTCCATCGGCGTGATGGCAACCAGCCAGCCCTCGACCTACGACTGCCGCACTGTGTGCGACTTCTGGGGGCCCTTCGCGCAGATCGAGCCCGGCCTCGGGGGCGGCAAGATCAGCGTGGGTTGGGGGCGCGCCATCGCCTCGACCGACAGGGGCGAGAAGTTTCTCTCCAACGTGTTTCTCGCCCTCGCCGGCAAGGCCACCGTGCTCCACACCTGGGGCAATATCGGCGCGGTGGAATCCGGTCGGACCTTCGCCGGTGCCGAGCTCGATTTTTCGGTAGCCCGGGTCAACTTCGGTCTCGGTCTTCTTTATCGGATTAGCGACGGCGGCGAACGCCCATGGCTGGTGACTGGCGGCATCGGCTGGGGATTTTGATAGGGCTTGAGGCGTGGGGCTTGAACGTTTGAACGTTGAACGTTGAAACGTTATAACGTCGTCAGACACCTCTTTGACCCCTCGTGGGGACACCCCGTCTCCACTGGTGGCCGCCGACACCGGCGTCCAAAATCCCGATCACGGGATACGGATTCCCGAAAACAGGAGGGCTTGCACCTCCACATTCATTATTGACACTCGTGCATGGATCTTGCATTAATACTCTCTGAGGAACAAAGTGGGTTCACGCGACGATCTCGAGCGGCCATCGCGGTCGCAGGACATGGCTGCGGGAGAAGCCAGTCATGGCCGCCCTCGTGTGGTTATCTTCGAGGAGCACGGCGAATCGAGGGTGGAAATCCTCGAGCTGCCCGAGTCGGCACACCTCGGCGATCTCTTCTGCCATTGCGGCATGCACTGGCAGATTATGGCGACACGCACCGGCGATCGAGTGCTCATCGCCCGCCCAGCCGAAGCCTGACTGTCCACACGCACACATATCTCACCCGCCATATCCTTCTGGCAGGAAAGACGAACCACGGTAGAATCCCCGTCGGGAAGATCATATGAAAGACGTTTCATTCCTTTCACGGGTGGCACCGATCGCACTCACGGCGCTGGTCACCGTCGCCGGCTGCTCGACCAGCGCCCCGCATCAGACGCAGTTGATGAAGAAGACCGATTTAACGGTCTCTTCGGCCCAGCTGCAGGTTCAGGTGCGGTCGCTCGCCGACCGCTTCTCAGGCCTCATGGAGGAGGCCGGCGAGGAGGCATTGGAGCAGACCGAAGATCCAGCAATGCGCCGCAGAGTGCTGCTGTGGCTAACCAACGGTATCCCGGCCATGCAGCACGCTCTTTTCAGACCCGACCCACTCGCCGCCCTCCTCGACGGGTGGTTCCTGGTCGCACAGATGCACTTCTATTTCGAGGAATACGCCTCTGAAAACCTCCCACAACATTTCGCAGAGATCGCCATGCCGATGCTCGAGACGATGGAGAACGATATCAAGGACATAGTCATCAGGGCCGGTTCCGAAGCCAGCTACGAGACGGGGCGGCAGCTCGTATACGACGCCGCTGGCAGGTATCAGCTCAACAGCTCCTTCGCATCGCGGAAGGGCTCCTCCATCGTGCTCTCCGAGTTCACCGCACGGGCGAGCAGCGGGGCGTTCAAATCGATCGGCTCGCTGACCGAGACCATGGATGACCTCATCGCCCGCTTCGACCTCAACGCCGAGTACCTGCCGAAGCAGGTCCGCTGGCAGGCGCAGCTGATGATGATCGACGAGGGGTTTGGTTCTATCAGCCTTCATTGGAGCATCTCGCCTACCTCGAGGTCGTGGCCGGACAGGTAGACCGGCTGACACCGCTCGTCGAGGCCCTGCCGGATCTTGTGGCCGAGGAGCGGGTGGCGGTCCTCGAGGCACTCGATACCGAGCTTTCGAGGATCCTGCGTTTCATCGACCAACAGCGAACAATCCTCATGCACGAGGACGTGCGAAGTGAACGAGAGGCTGTCCTTATCGCCATCAGCGAGGAGCGAATCGCCGTGTTGGAGGCCATCGCCGACGAGCGCCGGATCGTCCTCGACGCCCTCCGCGAGGAAAGGATGGCGACCTTTCAGGACCTCGATGACCTGATGGACAAGGCCTTCACCCGCGAGATCAACAAGCTGTTCATCCGCAGCCTGATTCTGATCGCCGTCATCCTCAGCGGATTCGCAGCCATTACCTTCCTCGGTGTACGGGCGTTCAACAAACGGAACGAGTCATAATCACCGGCCCCCAGAGGCCCACTCAACCACCGGCACGACCCACTCCGGCCGCGGGCGGTAGAAAGCGCCGTGGCCGCCGCCGAGCTCGAGGACGATCTCAACGTGGTCGTGCGGGCTTGGGCTGCGTTTGAAAAAGCCCTCGCAGGAGCCGACGAGATCATCCGAGGACTCCCGAAGTGACAGCAGACGACCCCGCGCGACAATCTCGGGATGCGAATCGAGCCAAGGGTTGCAGGCGGCCATGAAGACGAAGTTCACGTCATCATTGGCCAGCATCGACGATGCCGCGATGGCGATCCCGCCGCCCTTCGAAAACCCGACAACGGTCACATGGTCCGGCGGCACACCGGCCGCAAGAATCTCTCGCACCTGGTCAACGACCGTGGCCGCGTACACCTTTCCGTCGGTGCCGGCGGGCCGGGCCTCCGAGATAACGACAAAACCACGCCCGGCGAAAATTTCCAGAATTTCCTGATACTCGTAGACCCCGAAGCGCGGATGGGTCGGCCGCACCCCCTGCGTCTCGATGATCGCGCCGTGGAGGTAAAAAAGGTAGCGCGCTCCGGGGTCGATCGCGGCCGGTACGTCAGCGGAGATCTGCGGAGAGGCCTCGGCCGGCGGCGGATCCCCTGCTCCACACGCCGGGGCGGAGAACAGACCTCCGATGAACACGATTGTCATCAGTTTCCGATTCATCACCCACCTCACGATCGAAATCGTACACCGGGTCGGTTGACTCCGCATCCGCGGGAACGCGCGGAACCCCAATCACGATCACGAAAACTGAAAAAGCCCGCGCTCCGGGGAGCGCGGGCGGTTGATTGAGAGATGAAGGCCGTCTACTTGCGCGGGAAATTGATCTGCGCGTGCGCCGCAGCAAGACGGGCAACCGGAACTCGATACGGAGAACAGCTCACATAGTCCATCCCAACCAGGTGGCAGAACTCCACCGAGTTCGGCTCGCCGCCGTGCTCACCACAGATCCCGATCTTGAGGCCGGGGCGGGTCGAGCGGCCCTTTTCAATGGCGGTTTGAACCAGCACGCCAACCGAGTCGCGGTCGAGGACCTGGAAGGGATCGACTGGGAGGATTTTCTTGTCGAGGTAATCCGGCAGGAAGCCACCGATATCGTCACGCGAAAAGCCGAAGGTCATCTGCGTGAGGTCGTTGGTGCCGAAGCTGAAGAACTCGACTGTCTCGGCAATCTCGTCGGCGGTCAGGCAGGCACGCGGGATTTCGATCATGGTGCCGTAGAGGTGCTCGATTTCGTCAACGCCGTACTTGGAGCACGCCTCGGCGTGAACCTTCTTGGCGATCGCGAGTTGGTCTTCGAGCTCGGCCTTCATCCCGGTGACCGGGACCATGATCTCCGGGAAGCACATTTTGCCGTCCTGCCGCAGCTCGGCGGCCGCCTCGAGGATGGCGCGGATCTGCATCTCGGTGATCTCGGGGAAAGTAACGCCGAGACGGACGCCCCGGTGCCCCATCATGGGGTTCATCTCGTGCAGCTCTTCGGCGCGGCGGTCGAGCTCGGCGGTGTCGATGCCGAGGGCGGAACCGAGCTTGGCCCTCTCATCTGCCGATTGCGGCACGAACTCGTGCAGCGGTGGGTCGAGCAGGCGAATGGTCACCGGCCGCTCCCCCATCACGTCGAGGGTGGCCTTCATGTCGCGCTTGACGAAGGGGTAGAGCTCGTCGAGGGCAGCCCGGCGCTCTGATTCGGAGCCCGACATGATCATCTTACGGAGCAGGAACAGCGGCTCCTCGGAGCCGGTGCCGTAGAACATGTGCTCGGTGCGAAACAGGCCGATGCCCTCGGCGCCGAACTCGATGGCGGTGCGGGCGTCTTCCGGGGTCTCGGCGTTGGTGCGCACGTTCATGACCCGGATCTCGTCGGCGAACTTCATGAAGTCCACGAAACGCGGGTTTTCGGTGGCATCGATCATCGACAGCTCTCCGGCGAAGACCAGACCACGAGTCCCGTTGAGGGTCAGCACGTCACCTTCGGAGAAGACCTTGCCATCGACCTTGATCTTTTTGCCGATGACATCGATATCGAGGGTACCGGCGCCGACGATGCAACACTTACCCCAGCCGCGGGCAACCAGCGCCGCGTGCGAGGTCATGCCGCCGCGTCCGGTGAGAATGCCTATCGCCGCGCGCATGCCCTCGACGTCCTCGGGGTTGGTCTCCTCGCGAACCAGGAGCACCGTCTTGCCCTCCTTGGCCCACTTCACGGCGTCGTCGGCCGAGAACACGATCTGGCCGACGGCGCCGCCGGGACCCGCCGGCAGGCCCTTGGCGATGAGGTCCGCACTGGCCTCGGCTGCGGGATCGACGATCGGGTGGAGGAGCTCGTCGAGCTGTTCCGGCTTGACCCTGAGAACCGCCGTCTGCTTGTCGATCAGGCGCTCGGACAGCATGTCCATGGCCATGTTGAGGGCCGCGGTGCCGGTGCGCTTGCCGACCCGGGTCTGGAGCATCCACAGCCGGCCGTCCTGGATGGTGAACTCGATGTCCTGCATATCGGTGTAGTGGTTTTCGAGCTGGTTGCGAATTGCAAAGAGCTGTTCGTAAATCTCCGGCATGGCCACCTGGAGCGACGGCAGATGCTCGTTCTGCTCGTTCTTGGTGTCCTCGTTAAGCGGGTTGGGAGTGCGGATGCCCGCGACCACGTCTTCACCCTGCGCGTTGGCCAGCCACTCGCCGTAGAACTTGTTCTCGCCGGTCGCCGGATTGCGGGTGAAGGCGACACCGGTAGCGGAGTCGTTACCCATGTTGCCGAAAACCATCGCCTGGACGTTGATTGCGGTACCCCAATCGTCGGGGATACCCTCGATGCGGCGATAGGAGACGGCACGCTTGCCGTTCCACGACGAGAAGACGGCGCCGATACCGCCCCACAGCTGCTCGCGGGGATCGTCCGGGAAATCCTTGCCCAGGACCTCTTTCACCTTGGCCTTGAAGCCCTCGGCGAGCTTCTCGAGATCCTCGGCCGAGATGTCTGCGTCCGACGCATAGCCGCCTGCTTCCTTGACCTCTTCGAGCATTCGGTCGAGCTGCTGGCGAATGCCCTGGCCCTCTTCGGGTTCGATGCCGGCCGCTTTTTCCATGACCACGTCGGAGTACATCATGATGAGGCGGCGGTAGGCGTCGTAGACGAAACGCGGGTTGCCGGTCTTGGCGATGAGGCCCGGAATCGTGGCCGAACACAGACCGACGTTTAGGACCGTTTCCATCATCCCGGGCATCGAGGAGCGCGCGCCCGAGCGGACCGACATCAGCAGCGGGTCGGTGGGATCGCCGAACTTGGTACCCATGATCTCCTCGACCTTGGCCATCGCTGCGTCGGCTGCGGCCCCGAGGGTGGCCGGGTAGGTCCGATCGTTGTCGTAGAAATAGGTACAGACCTCGGTAGTGAGTGTGAAACCCGGCGGTACGGGTATGCCAAGGCTGGCCATCTCGGCCAGATTTGCACCCTTGCCGCCGAGTAGGTTTTTCATTTCTGATTTTCCGTCAGCGGTCCCCCCGCCGAACGAGTACACATGCTTCGCGTCGCTCAATGGTCTCCTCCTTCGACTTGCAGCTTTGAGAGATCTGCAAGATTCATGAAATTTCGTCCAAGTTCCTTCAACAGCGCGATCCGGTTGTCGCGGATGCGCTCGTCGTCACACATCACGAGCACCTCGACGAAGAAGCGCTCGAGAATATCCGCCAGCGGCTCCATCGCGGTAAAGGCCTCCTCCACCCGTCGCTCGGGCAGGAGACCATGGAGCGCACACCCGAATTCCCTTGTCGCCTCGTGAAGCTCGTGTTCTTCAGTTTGCTCGAAGACCTCGGGATCGACCTCGGCACTGGGCTGGCCGTCGGTGATATTGCGCACCCTCTTGAAGGCCAGCGCGAGACTTCGGAAGGTCGACGATGAGCGCACCGTCTCGAGCGCCTCGGCGCGGGCGACCGCGCCCGGCAGGTCGGACCATCCGGCCGCCATCACTGCGTCGGCGGTGTCGCCCGACACGCCGACCACGTCGGTCAGCCAGCGCCGCACGCGGTCGGCGACAAAGGCCGTCACCGCCGCAGCCAACTCCTCACGGTCTCCCTCGGCATGCTCCGCCACCACGGCCGCCGCCGCATCGACGGCATGCGCGAGATCCAAGTCCCACCCGGACTCGGCCACGATTTTTACCGCCCCCTGGGCAGCGCGCCGCAGGCCGAACGGGTCCTTCGAGCCCGACGGCCGTTCGCCGACCGCAAACAAACCCGCAACCGTGTCCAGACGGTCGGCCACCCCGAGCAGCCGGCCCAGGACCGAATCGGGAACCGGCCCATCGAAACCGACCGGCAGATAGTGGTCGCGGACCGCAGACCACAGGGCATCGTCGGCGTTTTCGAGGCGGAGGTAGTGGCCTCCCATGACGCCCTGGAGCTCCGGAAACTCACCCACCATGTGGGTCAGCAGATCGGCCTTGGCCAGACGCGCCGCCGACCGCAGCTCGTCCGGGCCTGCCGCACCGTCGGCCAGGACTGCTGCCAGCTCGCCGACCCTCGCCGCCTTGTCCTCGAGCGAGCCCAGGACGCGGTGAAACTCGAGCCGCTCCAACCCCTGCACGATTTCGGCCAGGGGCCTGCGGCAGTCCTCGGCAAAAAAGAATCCCGCGTCCGCCAACCGTGCGCCGATCACCCACTCGTTGCCCTGTCGAACCAGACCTTCGGGGTCGTCGCGACGGTCGATGACGGCAATGAATCCGGGCTGAAGACCGCCGTCCGCGTCCTCGAGCACCAGGCATTTCTGATGGTGGCGGAGGGTCGTCACAACCACCTCTGGCGGCAGATCGAGGTAACGAGCCTCGAACGCGCCGGCCACCAGACCCGGCCACTCCACCAGCTCCACGTGCTCGGCTATCAACCCGGGGTCCGGATGGACCTTCGCACCGGCGTTTTCAGCGAGCTCTTCGGCCAACGTCTCGAGCTGCGTGCGGCGGTCGTTCGGGTCCACCATCACGCTTCGCTCCGCCATCGCCGCCCCATACCTGCCGGCGGTCACGAGCTCGAAGCTCTCGGGCGCGTGCACCCGGTGGCCGACCGTAGAGCGCCCGGACGCGACACCGAAAATCTCGAACGGTACCAACTCGTCGTCAAGCAGCGCCACGACCCCGTGCACGGGGCGCACGAACTGGTGGCTCCCGTCACCCCACCTCATCATCTTCGGAAAACGCAGGGCGGCGACTATTTCGGGAATCATTTCCGCGAGGATCTCCGGCGTGGCGCGGCCCTTGTGGACCACGGTCGCCGCCAGGTACTCGCCCTTGGGGGTTTCCACCCGTCCCACCTCGTCGAGCGGCAACCCAACCTTGCGCGCGAAGCCCTCGCCCGCTGGAGTTGGCGAGCCGTCGGCGGCAAAGGCCGCCCTGACCGGCGGTCCGGTCAGGTCTTCCGAACGGTCGGGCTGACGCGTGGGCAGGTCGTCGATAACGACCGCCAGCCGCCGCGAGGTGGACAACGCCTTGATCGGGAGATCGGAGAACCCGCCTTCAGCGAGCCGGGCACCGAAGAGCTCCGCGATCTGCCGTCGCGCCCCGGGCAGCGCCGCGGCCGGGATCTCCTCAGTACGGATCTCGAGCAGGAAGGTCGCCATCAGACCACCTCCCCACCGCCGGTCAATTCGCTGCCCAGAGGAAAGCCGACGCTTTCGCGCTGCTCGAGATAAGCGCGGGCAGTGGCGACAGCGTTACGGCGGACTCGCGCGATCAGCCCCACCCGCTCGGTCACCGAAACTGCGCCGCGAGCGTCCAGCAGATTAAAGAGATGCGAGGTCTTAAGGGTCGCCTCGAGTGCCGGGATGACCAACGGCGGGTCGTGCTCGAGGCAGCGCTGCGCCTCAGATTCCCAGTCTTCGAAGTGGCGGCGCAGCATTTCGACATCCGCAACCTCGAAGCCGTAGACCGAGGCTTCACGCTCCTCCGCGAGACGCACCTCGCCGTAGGAGACGCCGCCTCCCCACTCGATGTCATAGATCGAGTCCTTGCGTTGCAAGAACATCGCAATACGTTCGAGACCATAGGTCAGCTCGGCCGAGATCGGCGCGAGATCGATTCCCCCGGCCTGCTGGAAGTAGGTGAACTGGGTGATCTCCATGCCGTCGAGCAGCACCTGCCAGCCGACGCCCCAGGCGCCGAGGGTCGGCGACTCCCAGTTGTCCTCCTCGAAGCGGATGTCATGGACGGCGGGATCGATCCCGAGCGCCCTGAGGGACTCCAGGTAGAGCTCCTGGACGTCGTCCGGCGACGGTTTGAGAATGACCTGAAGCTGGAGGTGGCGACCGAGCCGGAAAGGGTTCTCGCCATACCGGGCATCGGCGGGGCGACGCGACGGTTGCACGAAGGCGACCCGATAGGGCTCGGGTCCCAGCGCGCGCAGGAATGACTCCGGGTGCATGGTACCGGCACCCACCTCGAGGTCTAGCGGCTGCTGGACAATGCAACCGCAATCGGCCCAGTATCGCTGGAGTGAAAGGATCAGAGTCTGCAGGTCCACAGTGCCTCCGGGGCATGCCACACGAGCGGGAAATATACCATGACGGCGGCATTGTGGGGTGATTTTCTGAATACGACCTGTGCCGCATGCCCGGGCTTGAGGCTTGAAGCTCGAGAACAGTCACCTCGGAGTTCAGATTCTGGGTGGGCGTCGGTCAAGCCTCAGGCCTCAAGCCTAGAAGCCGGTGATGCGGAGGAGGCGATAGGGCTCGGGTGGATTGGGGCCGCGGTGGATCTGAGATGTGGTGACGTAGAGCGCACCGTCGGGGCCGAGGGCGAAGCTGTCGGGCCAGGCGATAACACGTTCCTCGATGACCGTCTCGACCCCGGACCGCGGATTCCACCGTCGCACGCCGTCGTGCTCGAGCGCGGACAGGAAGACCCCCTGGTCGCCGTCCCACAAAAGGCCGTCCGACGGGCCCGGAGTCGCCACCGCCACGAGCCTTGCCGCAAGATCCTCGGCGGACAGCGAAGGATCGCGCAGCGCTGGCGCAGGGATACGGTAGAGCGTCCTCCCGGTCAGGGCCTGGAAGTACACAAGGTCGCGCGCCATGTCGAGGGCGATGCCGTCGGAATGCACCTGAGGCGCGGAGCCGTCCGGGAGCAACCAATCGCTGCCCTCGATCGTGAGCACCACATTTTCGGATTGGGTGGACGGGTGGTCCGCGAGCACCCTCCGGCTCTCCCCGGTCGCCAGGTCCACGACCACCAGGGCTCCGAGCCCGGAGTCCGTAATGTAGGCAGCTTGCTCGTCGTTGTCGATTCGAACATCGTTGAGGTAGCTACCGGCCGGCGCTGCCTGATCGTCGAAGACGATCGTCCGAATCACATCGCCGCTTGAGACATCTATCTGCACCAGCTTGGCGCCGCCCGAGACCACGCCCCCAAACCACGGGTTTGCCGGGTCGAGGACCCACAGCGAGCCATCGCCGTCCGCAACCACCGACTGCACACAGACGAAGCTGTTCTTGGGGTCCTCGCCAGGCGTCCAATCATTCCACGCCTCGTCGGGATAAGGAGCGAGCGTCCCATCAGCAAGGACCTCGGCCACCGACATTGGAATCTCCGGCCACCACCGCGGAAAGTTGACGAAGATGCGGCCGTCCGACGTGACCGCGACCCCCGTCCACTGACTCTCCGACTCAGCGACGACCTCGAGGGTGGGCCCGACGGCCACTGGCTCGACGGTTTCGGATTCAGGCCGCGAACAGCCGAAAAGGACCGGGATGATCATCAGTGCTGGAACGATCTTGGTCATGGGATCTCCCTCGGGAGTTCATACGACGGTCAACGCGAGGAGTTTTTCGGAGTCAATACTTTTGAAATCGCGAATGAACGCGGATGGACCCAGCTGACCCGCTTGTCTTGCAGAGGCATGAGCTGATCGGCCTACCGGATGGGTGGTGAACGGGTCCGCACCTGGTTGCCGGTTGGATGCTGTGACCACCCCGTGGTGGCACCGTCTTCAAAGCCGTAAAGCCGTCAACCAGGATCAGCAGCTCGACGTTGAGTTGGTTGACCTGAAGGCTAAGGTCATCACCGAAAATCGTGCAGTAGCCCGCCAGAAATTCGTGGAACAGGCACGTTCCCAGGTGCTACCGTGGATGGCATGGCCTCGGAGCTGTTGTGATCCGCCGGTGCGTCCTTCTCTGCGTTTGGCTAGCGGCCATTGGCGCTCACCTGTGGGCGGCACCGTCGCCCCAGCTCGTGGTCGATGCCCCCGCTGAGCTGGCGGCGGAGGCCGAGGAGATCCGCTCCATCGGTCAGGGCGACTTCTCAGCGGGTCTCCATATCACTGGCGTCATCGGTTTCGCGAGACCGATCCGCATCGTTCTCTCGGCGGAGAACTCAGAGCTGGCACGAGGAGTGCCGACGTGGGTCAGCGGTTTTGCCAGGGGCTCGGATGCAGTGATCGTCCTCTTCCCGGCACGAGTTCACTCATACCCGGATCGAAACCTCCGCACCCTGGTTCACCACGAAGTGGCCCACGTCCTGGTGGCGCAGGCAGCGCGGGGACGCCCGGTACCCCGCTGGTTCAACGAGGGGGTGGCGACGGTTGCCGCCCGGGAGTGGGGAATCGAAGACCGGGCCCGCTTCGCCATGGCCGTGCTGGGAGCAAGACCGCACAGCGTCCGGGACCTTGATGCCTCCTTCGAAGGCAACGGTCCGCAGATCATGCGAGCCTATGCCCTTTCCTCTGCTTTTGTCCGCTTCATCCAGCGTCGCTACGGCTCCACCGCACCGGCGATGGTGCTGGACGGCTTGGCCAGAGATCTGAGCTTCGACGAGGCCTTTCGCCGTGCTACAGGAGAGCGCCTTGCGCATGCGGAACAGGTCTTTTTCGAGAATGATGTCTTCTGGACCACCTGGCTGCCATTCCTCACAAGCACCGGCGCGCTGTGGATGGCGATCACGATCCTCGCCCTGGTTGCCATTCGTCGTCGCCGTGTCCGCAGCCTGCAGATGCTCGAGGCCTGGGAGGAGGAGGAGGAGATCGCAGCGGAGCGCCAGACGCTGCGGCCCACCAGCCGCGACCACGAGAGCGACATCGTGAACTGAGGCGGAATCGCCAGCTATTGGCGGAAATTTCGGATTTCGGATTTCGGATTTCGGATTTGCCGCCAGTAGTGTCCCAACGTTTTGGGCAAGATTCCCTGCAACAGCTTTATTGACTGCT
>JAOZUP010000401.1 GCA_029938595.1 Thermoanaerobaculales bacterium
GGGCTCTGCATCCAGTGCAACAAGTGCGTGCTGGTCTGCCCGCACGCGGCAATTCGAGCCAAGGTCTACGATCCCGCCGCCCTCGACGGCGCACCGGAGACCTTCAAGGCCCTCGACTACAAGGCCAAGGACTTCGTCGGTTCGAAGTACACCATCCAGGTGGCGCCCGAAGACTGCACCGGCTGCGAGCTCTGCGTGCGGGTCTGCCCGGCCAAGGACAAGTCCAATCCCAAGCACAAGTCTCTCAACATGGCGCCGCAGATGCCGCTCAGAGAGCAGGAGCGCGAGAACTACACCTTCTTCCTCGATCTGCCCGAGGTCGATCGCACCAAGGTCAAGATCGACGTCAAGGGCTCGCAGTTCTTCCAGCCACTCTTCGAGTACTCCGGCGCCTGCGAAGGCTGCGGCGAAACCCCATACGTCAAGCTCCTCACCCAGCTCTTCGGCGACCGGTTGCTGGTGGGCAACGCCACCGGCTGCTCGTCGATCTACGGCGGCAACCTGCCGACAACCCCATACGCGGTTGACGAGAACGGACGCGGGCCGGCGTGGAACAACTCCCTCTTCGAGGACGCGGCCGAGTTCTCCCTCGGCTTCCGTCTCGCCATCGACCAGACCACGAAAGCCGCGCAACGGTTGCTCAAGGGTCTGGCGTCCGAGGTGGGTAGTGGGCTGGTGGATGAGATCCTCGTCGCCGATCAGCTCAGTGAGGAAGGCATTACCGCCCAGCGGGCGCGCGTGGAAACCTTGCGCAAGAAGCTCGGGGGCATCGACAACCCAGACGCGAAGACCCTCGCCCACATCGCCGACTATCTGGTCAGAAAGAGCGTGTGGGGGGTCGGCGGTGACGGCTGGGCCTACGACATCGGCTACGGCGGTCTCGACCACACCCTCGGCATCGGCCGCAACGTGAACCTTCTGGTGCTCGACACCGGCGTCTACTCCAACACCGGCGGCCAGGCTTCGAAGGCGACGCCGCTCGGCGCTGTCGCCAAGTTCGCCATGGGCGGCAAGGAGATCCCGCCAAAGGACCTCGGCATGATGGCGATGGCGTACGGACATGTCTACGTGGCTTCGGTGGCCTTCGGCGCCAAAGACAGCCAGACCATCCGCGCCTTCCTCGAAGCGGAGTCCTACGACGGGCCCTCGATCATCATCGCTTACTCCCACTGCATTGCCCACGGCTACAACATGTCCGACGCTCTGGACCACCAGAAGGCGGTGGTTGAGTGCGGAGCATGGCCGATGTACCGCTTCGACCCACGCCGCACCGCCATGGGCGAAAACCCGCTCAAGCTCGATTCGAAGGCGCCGAAGATCTCCTTCGACGAGTGGGCGCTTTCCGAGACCCGATTCCGGATGCTGGCCAAGATCAACCCCGAGCGGTCGAAGAAGCTGTTGGCGGAGGCCCAACGCGTGGTCCAGGCCAAGTACGACATGTACCAGCAGCTCGCAAAATTACACTACGGCTCTGACGCCGAAGCCGAAACCAACTGAGGGAGGGAGCCATGGATCTCAAGACCACCTATCTCGGGCTCGAGCTCAAAAACCCGATCATCAGCGGCTCCTGTCCCCTGGGCGCCAACCTCGACACCATCCGCCACCTCGAGGATGCCGGGGCGGCAGCCGTCGTGATGCCGTCCCTCTTCGAGGAGGAGATCATGGGCGCCGCCCGGGCACAGATGGAGATGGAGTCGGCCGGGGCCGGGTTTGCCGAGGCCTCCTCGTACCTCCCCGACCCGGACGGATACCATGTCGGGCCCGATCAGTACCTGGAGCATTTGCGAGCGGCAAAGGAAGCGGTGTCCATCCCGGTCATCGCCTCGCTCAACGGCACTTCTCCGGGCGGCTGGACCGGCTATGCCAAGAAGATGGAGGAGGCCGGCGCCGACGCCATCGAGCTCAATGCCTACTACCTGGCCACCGACGCCGGCGAGACCGGAGCCGACGTCGAGCAGCGGACCATCGATATCGTCACCGCAGTCAAATCCGAGGTTTCCCTCCCGGTGGCGGTCAAGCTGTCTCCATTTTATTCGTCGATCGCGAATCTGGCCCGCAAGCTCGAGGAGGGGGGGGCCAACGGGCTGGTCATCTTCAATCGTTTCTACCAGCCCGACCTCGACATCGAGGAGCTCGACGTGGTGCCGAACCTTCGCCTTTCAACCGCCGACGAGCTCAGGCTAAGGTTGCGGTGGCTGGCCATACTCTCGAGCCAGGTCAAGATTTCGCTCGCCGCCACCGGCGGCGCCCACAACGCGGTCGACGTCATCAAGGCCGTAATGACCGGCGCGCACGCGGTGCAGATGGTCTCGGCCCTCCTGATCCACGGCCCAGAACACATCACCCGCACCCTCGAGGCGATCGAGTTCTGGCTCAACGAGCACGAGTACGAGTCGCTTCGCCAGATGCAGGGCTCGATGAACATGTCGAAGGTGCCGGACGCGGCCAAGCTCACCCGCGCCAACTACATGAAGATGCTGGATAGCTGGCAGCAGTAACGTTCAAACGTTAAAACGTTGAACGTTTGAACGTTACAACGGCTCGAAATGACACGTGAAGTGGCGCAGCAGCTTCGCCTGGTAGGTGATGCGGTAACCCGACAGCTGCTCCCGGCAACTCCAGACATCCTCGATGACCTCGATCGCATAGTCGAAATGGCTCTGGGTGTAGACGCGCCGCGGGAAGGCCAACCGCACCAACTCCAGGGGAGAAGGGTGCTCCCGGCCCGACTCATCGAAATGGCCGAACATCACGCTGCCCAGCTCCACCGCCCGGATCCCACCGGCCAGGTAAAGGGCATTGACGACGCTGACCCCCGGGTAGGAGAGTGGCGATATATTGGGCAACATTTTTGAGGCATCCAGAAACACCGCGTGGCCGCCGGCCGGCTGCACCATGGGAATGCCGAGAGCCAGCAGCCGCTGGGCCATGTACTCGACCGTGGCGTGGCGGTAGACCTGGTAGTCGTACTCCAGAGCCTCCATCAACCCGACGGCGATGGCTTCGAGATCGCGCCCGGCCAGGCCACCGTAGGTCGGGAACCCCTCCCGCATGATCAGGAGGTTGCGGAAACGTTCCGCCCACTCATCGTCACGGCAGATCAGAAAGCCGCCGATGTTGGCAAGCCCGTCCTTCTTGCAGCTCATGGTGGCGCCGTCGGCCAATGCGAACATCTCCTGAGCGATCTCGAGCAGCGAGCGGCCCTGATACCCCTCCTCCCGTTCGCGGACAAAGTACGCGTTCTCGGCGAACCGGCAGGCGTCGATGATGAAGGGAATCCCGTGCTCCGCGAGCAGAGCCTTGACCGAGCGAAGGTTGGCCATCGACACCGGCTGGCCACCGCCGGTGTTGTTTGTCACGGTCATCATGGCAAACGGAATCTTGTCGGACCCGTGCTCCTCGATACAGCTTCTGAGTCCCTCGACATCCATGTTGCCCTTGAACGGTGACAGGGCCTGGGTGTCGTACGCCTCGGGGGAAGGCAGGTTGAGCGCGATACCGCCCCGATACTCGATGTTGGCCCGGGTGGTGTCGAAGTGGCTGTTGTTGGGGATGATGTCACCGGGCTCGATGACGCCCTCGGCGAGGATCCCCTCTGCGGCGCGGCCCTGGTGGGTGGGCAGGATGTGCTCGAAGCCCGTGATCTCACGAACGCTTTTCTCGAAGCGCTTCCAAGAACGGCTCCCGGCGTAGCTCTCGTCGCCCAGCATCATCGCCGCCCACTGCTGGGTGGACATGGCGCCGGTGCCGCTGTCGGTCAACAGATCGATGCAGCAGT
>JAOZUP010000402.1:0-3349 GCA_029938595.1 Thermoanaerobaculales bacterium
GGGGATCGCAATCGCTATCGACGATGAACCCCACCTTTCAAGCTTTCGATAGCGATACCGATTGCGATTGCGATTGCGATACGGTCGGGCACAGGCACGGGCACGGAGACGGAGACGGAGACGGGTGTTGGTTCCTTTACTCCCCCACCGCGCCTGTGTAGACTGACTTCGTCGCAGCGCGGCATGATCCGCGCTGCGATCTCGATAATCTGGAGGACGCATGAGTGTAGGCATCGTCGGTTACGGCGCTTTCATCCCGAGACGCCGGATCAAGCTCGAGGAGATCGCCAAGGTGTGGGGGGCCGACGCGCCCTCTTACCGCAGGGGGCTCCAGCTCAACGAGAAGTCGGTGCCGGGCGCCGACGAGGACACGGTCACGATGTCGGTGGAGGCGACGCGCAACGCCTTCGCCCGCTCGGGCGGAATCGAGCCCGCTGAAATCGGCGCCCTCTACATCGGCTCCGAGTCGCACCCCTACGCGGTCAAACCGTCGGGGACGATCGTCGCCGAGGCCATCGGCGCGACCCCCGACATCCACATCGCAGACTTCGAGTTCGCGTGCAAGGCGGGCACGGAGAGCATGTTCGTCGCCCAGTCGCTGGTCAAGGCGGGTGAGGTCAAGTACGCCGTCGGCATCGGCGCCGACACCTCGCAGGGCGCACCGGGCGACGCTCTCGAGTACTCAGCCGCCGCCGGCGCGGCAGCCTTCATCTTTGGCGATGACGACGAGCGCATCCTGGCCGAGGTGGTGGAGACCTACTCGTGGACCACCGACACCCCCGACTTCTGGCGCCGGGAGTACATGCACTACCCGCGCCACGGCAGCCGCTTCACCGGCGAGCCTGCCTACTTCCGGACCACCATGTCCTCGGCACAGGGCATCATGGAGATGGCCGGCCTCGAGCCGAGGGACTTCGCCCACGCGATCTTCCACCAGCCCAACGGCAAGTTCCCGATGCGGGTCGGCAAGAAGCTGGGCTTCACCCAAGAGCAATTGGAGACCGGCTGGCTGTCGCCGTGGCTCGGCAACACCTACTCCGGGGCGTCTCCGATCGGTTTAACCGCGGTGCTCGACATCGCAAAGCCGGGCGACCTCATCCTGCTCACCTCGTTCGGATCCGGCGCGGGGTCGGACTCCTTCATCTTCCGCGTCACCGATCGTATCGAGCTCGTCCGCGACCGCGCGCCAGGAACGCGGAAGCAACTCGACGAGAACCAGATCTACGTGGACTACGGCACCTACGCAAAGCTCCGCGGCAAGATCCGCATGGGCGAGTGAGGAGATGGCGATGCGCGATGTAGCCGTTGTCGGAATCGGAATGAATGACTTCGGAGAGCTGTGGAAGAAATCCCTCCGCACCATCTGGGCGGAGTCGGCATTTGCCGCGCTCTCGGACGCCGGCGTGGACTCGGTGGACCTCATCACCATCGGCTGTATGTCCCCGGGCCTCTTCGTCGGCCAGGAGCACCTCTCTTCGGTGCTCGCGGATGAGCTGGGGATGGCCGGCGTGCCGGCCTCGCGAGTTGAATCCGCATGCGCGTCGGGTGGTCTCGCCCTGCGCACCGGGTTCGCCGAGGTTGCCTCCGGCCTCTCGGACACCGTCCTCGTCACGGGTGTCGAAAAGATGACCGATGTCGACGGAGCCGACGCCACCTACGCCCTCGGCACCGCCGCCGACCAGGAGTGGGAGGGATTTCACGGCATCACCTTCCCCGGTCTGTATGCGATGCTGGCGGTGGCGCACATGGAAAAGTACGGCACCACCTCCGAGCAGCTGGCGGCAGTGGCGGTCAAGAACCACGCCAACGGGCTGCTGAACCCGCACGCCCAGTACCACCTCAAGGTGTCGGTCGAGGACGTGCTGGAGTCGACCATGGTCGCCGACCCCCTCCACCTCTTCGACTGCTCGCCGGTTACTGATGGCGCGGCTGCAGTGGTCCTGACTACCGTCGAACGGGCCAAGGAGCTTAGCGGCGACCGGCCGGTGGTCACGATCACCGGCTCGGGCCTTGCCACCGACACCATCACCCTCGCCAACCGCGAGGATCTCACCGAGCTCGCCGCAGTTCGGCTGGCCGCCGAACGGGCCTACAAGATGGCCGGCAGAAAGCCCGAGGATCTGCACGTCGTCGAGGTTCACGACTGCTTCACCATCGCCGAGGTCATGGCTACCGAGGCGATCGGCCTCTTCGACCCGGGCTACGGCGCGTCGGCGGTCGAGGACGGTCTCACCTCGCTGCAGGGCAAGATCCCGGTCAACCCCTCCGGCGGGCTCAAATCGAAGGGCCACCCGGTGGGCGCCACCGGCGTCGCACAAGCTGCCGAGATCGTCACCCAGCTCCGCGGTGAAGCCGGACAGCGACAGGTGGAGGGCGCCACGATCGGCCTCGCCCAGAACATGGGCGGCTCCGGCGGCAGCTCGATCGTCCACATTCTGGAGGTGGCCTCATGATTTCCCCCGGGCGTTCCTGGCGTGAGTTCCCCCAGCGTTACCGGCTCGAAGCGGCAAAATGTGAAACGTGCGGAAAGATCCACTACCCACCGCGGGTCGCGTGCTCGAAGTGCGGTGGAACCACCTTTGAAAACATCACCCTGCCCCGCGAGGGGAAGGTCGTGACCTTCACCATCGTGCGGGTGCCGCCGGCCGGCTTCACCGAGCAGACACCGCTGCCCATCGCCATCGTCGAGCTCATGGACGGGGTGCGGATCATGGTGCAGATCGGCGATCTTGCCGATCCATCAGAGCTCGAGATTGGAATGCCGGTGCGGCTCGAGTTCCGGCGCATCTCGTGGGACGGCGAGGCCGGGCTGATCTTCTACGGCCATAAGGCTGTGAAAAGCTGAATGTACGAGGCGCCGTGATCGGCGTCGTTTGACGCGAGTGAGAAATTTGGGGAGAATGAGTCCATGAATGAAAAAGATTTCACTTCGAATGTCTGCTCGATCAACGAGATCGATCCCGAGGCCGTCGCCTACGTCCAGGAGCGGGCGCTCCCTGCGCAAACGATAGAGCGCGTGAGCCGGCTCTTCTCCGCCCTGTCCGATCCGACCCGCCTCAAAATTCTGCATGCCCTCAACGTCACCAAGGAGCTCTGCGTCTGCGATCTCGCGGCTATCGCAGAGCTCTCGGTTTCCGCCGTCAGCCACCAGCTCCGGCTGCTCCGCGACCGCGATCTCGTTCACGCGAGGCGCGACGGCCGCATGGTCTACTACAGCCTCGCCGACGACCACGTGGCAACGCTGATGGGCACCGGCGTCGAGCACGCGGACGAATGAGACCCGCAATTCTCAGTTCTTAGTTCTTAGTTCTCAATTCTTAATTGCCTCATTCCCGCTCCGGGGGAGAGT
>JAOZUP010000402.1:3359-3760 GCA_029938595.1 Thermoanaerobaculales bacterium
GATGGGCACGGGCGTCGAGCACGCAGAGGAGTAGGCGAATTCGGAATTCGGAATTCGGAATTCGGAATTTCGCCCCACCCTTTCCGGAGATGGGTTCGGCCTTGTCCTCTAGTCAAGACTGCAGATGCGGGCTTTCGTCGCCGCGTTCCGACCTCTTGATCAGCCACGGGTGTGCTGTGCCCGACCCACCAATGGTCGTGAAATGAACCGGTAGCAGTTTCCAAAGACCCTGTCAGTGGATGTGTGGCATTCCGAATTCCGAATTCCGAATTCAAGAGGTTCTCTCCCGGTACAATTGTGATGGAACTTCGTTGATGAAATTTTCCGTCGACACAACGCCCACTTCGCCTTCCGGCTGCGGATCGGTTGTCGGCAAGGGTTTTGGCACCGTCTTCTTCGGG
>JAOZUP010000403.1 GCA_029938595.1 Thermoanaerobaculales bacterium
CAGACCGCGGACGGCGGGCGGGCACGGAGAGGGAAACGGGGCGCGGCTGTTGCCGCGCCCCGTGTTGGTTTCTATTCGCTCGGTTCGCGTCACCGAGTCATCAGCTTGATCGCGCCGCTGAAGCTCTCGAGGGAGATGCTCGGGCCTCCCGGACCGGTGTTGAAGCTCAGCTCCTTGCCGGGGGTGTACTTGCTCGTTCTCTGCGGTTCGGGTCCGATCTCGTTGGTGATCGAGCCGGAGAACGTCGTCAACTCGTAGGACGCGACAGCGCCCGCATCCACCACCAGGGTGATGGTCCCACTCATGGTCTCCATGTCGACATCACCCGAGGGCCCCGGCGCCGCAAGGCAGGTGATGTTTCCAGACACGGTCTCCATGGAGGACTCGCCGAGGGTCCCACCGTTGATGACGATGTCGCCACTGACGTTCGCCACATCAATGTCGCCCATCACGGATCCGATCTCGATGAGACCGCTCACCGACTCCACATCCGATCCCGAAGGTGCAGTCTCCACGTCAACCGATCCGCTCACGTTCTCGATATCCAGACTCGCGGGCACCCCGCGGATCTGTATCGCCCCGCTCACTGTTTCGAGTTCGAGACCACCGTTCATGCCCGACACCGAGATCGATGCACTCACGGTTTCGACGCTCAGCGGTGAGTCGGCCGGCAACCGGATGGTGAGATCGGTGGAAAGGGTCTGCTTGCCGTGAAAATCCTCGTCGAACTCGACCTCGAGGTAAACGTCGCCGTCCTCGTCGATGTCGATATCGAGCCGCTCGACACCGTCGCCGAGCGTCCCGGTCACCTCCAGCATCCCGCCGCCCGACCCCTCAAATGTCAGCGACCCGGCGAGATTCTCCACGGAGATCTCCGCGCCCGGTGCGACCGGGATGGTCTCGTTGACCGGCTGGCTGGCCCACGCGACGCCGGCCGCCGCACAGATCAGAATCGCCATCGTAAACGTTTTTTTCATCGTGTCTCTCATTGTGTCCTCCATTCCCGGCTCACCGGGGGTTTGATTCTCACACCTCGGCGGGCAGCTGCACCGCCGTCTCCAGGAGATTGATCTGCCGCCGGTACGCGGCGGCCAGTTGCTTCATTAGAAACTCGTTGTCCGGCTCTTCTTCGAGTGCCTCGGCGATCTTCTCCATCGCATCGTCGATCACCTTCAGGTTCGTCATCAGCACCTCGAGGGTTTCCGGCGACAGGTCGCCGCTCCGTACCTCCAAAGCACCAAAGAGCCCGCTTCGCGTCACGAGGTAGTCGGCCACCCCCAGCTCCTGAAACGAGGCCAGGACGATCTCCGATGGATCGTTTTCGATGATCTGCCTGTTTTCGACGGTGGTCCCGACTTGGCTCCGACCCACCAGGTATGCGGTAACCACAGATCCGGCGATCAATGCAACTGCGGCAGCCGCCATCAACGCCCGCCGACCGAACCGGCCCCGCACCACCCTTTCGGCCGCGATTCTGGTCGCGATCTCCGGCCACAGATCCTGCGGCGGGTCAAGAGATTGCGGCAGGCGGGCGGCACGCCGACGCAAGCCCTCAACGGCGTCCGCCTCCTCGGCGCACGTCGGGCACCTGGCGAGATGATTCCGGAACGCCTCGGCATTTTCAGGACGCAGTTGGTCATCCAGGTACTCGTCGATACGACTGGTGAAATCCAAGCATTTCATGACGTCAACGCCTTTCGCAACAGCTTTCGAGCACGGTGGAGTTGAGCCTTCGAGGTACCTACCGCAATTCCCATCACATGGGAAACTTCCTGGTGGCGGAAGCCCTCCACGTCGTGGAGGACGAAGACCTTTCGCGCGCCATCCGGAAGCGAAGAAATCGCACGCTCGAGGTCTATCGACTCCGCCGTCCCGGCCTCTCGTCCCGCAACATCCCTTGGGAGATCGTCCCCAAGAGGACGCACCCGGGCCTCACGCCGGATGGTGCTGCGCCGGTGGCCGAGCACCACGTTGACCGTTACCCGGTGAAGCCAGGTGGAAAAGGCGCTCGCGCCGCGGAACGAACCCAGCTTCTGCCAGGCGCGCACGAAGGCCTCCTGGGCCAGCTCTTCGGCCAGGGTCGGGTCGCCCGCCATCCGCAGACAGAGCGCGTAAACCCGGCCCACATTGGCCCGGTAGAGCTCCTCGAAGGCCTCGACGTCGCCGGCGGCGGCACGCTCGACCAGGCCGCTCTTGCCACGGTCGGAGCTGTTCGCCTCAGTCATGACGGCCACGGGTGGCGCCACGTCGGTCGGGAAGGTCGCAATCGTTTCCACATTATCTGAGATGCCGGTGCCGGCACAAAGGTTGTACCGACAATGATCGTCGGATGCAACCCGGTGAGAAAGTGAGGGAATCTTCCGGCCATTCTCGCGGTTGCGGTCAGGGAGCAAAGATGGTTGATTCGGAAGCAACGACGCGTGGTGTGGTTGTGGTGGTGCGATCAGGCTACGTGCCCGAGCACTCGCAGCCGGCGCATAGCCGCTGGTTCTTCTCGTATCGGATCCGAATCTCAAATCGGGGTCCAAGTCCGGTGCAACTCCTCAACCGGCACTGGGTCATCACCGACGCACACGGCCGTGTCGAGGAGGTGCGGGGGCCCGGCGTCGTCGGCGAACAGCCTCGCCTGGCGCCCGGCGAGTCATTCGAGTACACCTCGTTTTGTCCGCTCACCACGCCTTTCGGCACGATGGAGGGCAGCTACGAGATGGTCACCGAAGACGGCGAACGGTTCCGGGCCAAGATCGGACGTTTCACCTTGTCAGAACCGCTGGCAGTGAATTGAGGTGACCCCCCGGGGGTCGAACTACCGGAGTCACAACGCCTCCCCGGTCAGGCCGCGCAACTCCAACGTCCGGCAGATGAGGTCCGCTGCGGCGCCCATACCGAGCCGGCCAGTGTCGATGACCAGATCGTAGTTGTGCGGGTTCGCAACGTCGGTGTGAAAGTGGCGTCGAACGAAGTTCGCACGGTTGGCGTCGACCTTGTCAAGTCGGTCGCCAGCACCCCGCAGATCCAGACCCTCACGATCGGCAAGGGCCGCGGCCCGCAACCCGCGAGGCGCGACTATCCGCACTCGAACACCGAACTCTGGGGGCAATACGAGGTTCGCTGCACGCCCGACGATGACGACGGGGCCATCGCATGCGGCCAGAGCGATGCTGCGGCTCAGCATCGACACGTAGGAACCCTGGAGCACGAGGCGTGAGTTGAACAGGTTGAGCAGGGTCTCGGAGAACCAGCCGATTCGAGTCTCGTCCATGAGCTCGAGAAGCCGGGGCTCGAGCTCGAGCTGATGTGCAAGATCCTGAACGAGCTCGCGACCGAGTACCCTCCAGCCCAGCCGCTCCCCCACCCTGCGGGCCACCCCCGCCCCGCCCGATTCAGCTTCCCGAGAAACGGTGAGGTACGGACCCAACGCCGGTTCGCGGGGCGGCTCATCGTCCAAAGCCACGCGCTCGAGCAGACGCCGAAAACGCATGCGAAACTCCGCCGGCTCGGTCGCCACATCGCCCGACTGTCGTTCTTCCGGTGTCCGGACCATCTCTCCTTCTCCCCAATAACCAATGTAGGGCCCATCATGACTGTTCGCCACACCCCGCCTGCACGGCCGTCGGGCTACCGGTTTCGATCCAGCGGATAGGAGTTCTACGCCGCTCCATGAAATACCCCCGCATCGACGCCCTAGCCTGCATTTCTCACCGGGTTTCGTGGCGAGGGCGGCGAGGTGCCGCGCCCAGCGGGGTT
>JAOZUP010000404.1 GCA_029938595.1 Thermoanaerobaculales bacterium
CTCTGGTCGAACACGTGGCCCCCTTGAAAGTTCTCGAAGAGATGTGACCCGAGATCCCAATTCCCGCCTCGGTCATCAGAAAGCGTGTCGCTTCGCAGTCCATGTCCAGCTTCATTCTCGAGGCTGAGTTTGTGATGACACAGGGTTTTATTGAGTCGAGCAGAGGTGACTTTCCGAGGAAAACACCCACGGAGTAACATCCGTTCACGGGCGGTATATTTGCCGGCCCCTACAGGATGCTTGACAGATGGGTGCCAACAAAAGAGGAAGAACCGAATGAAACGAGTCGGCCTCACCCGCGTACCTCTCTCCTGAGTATTCTAGGAGGTCGATTATGAGACGAGGTCACGATTTGATGTGTCTGAGCGTGGTTTTCGCGGTAGCTGTCCTTGCGGTTCCGTCGTTTGCCGCCGAGGAGCAGACGGCAACATCCGGTTTTGAATCCGAAGACTGGACAATCACCAGTGGTGCTATTGTCGATCACCTCGGACGCAAGGCCCTTGCCGGTTCGGCCCTCCTGAAGGATGTGGATTTCACCGACGGCGTCATCGAGGTGGACATCGCGATGGACGGCCGGCGCTGCTTCCCGGGAATCATCTTTCGCGCCGAATCCGAAACCGATACGGAGATCTTCTACGTCCGTCCGCATCGACCAAAGAACTACTCTCACGCCCTGCAGTACACGCCACGATTCAAAGGCCTGACCGGTTGGCAACTCTATAGCGGACCGGGGTTCACCGCCGGAGGCGACATTCCCCTGGATCGCTGGGTCCACGTCAAACTCGAGGTTCAGGGCAGCCGCGCCAGAATCTACTTTGACGACATGGAGGAGCCGGCTCTCGTCGTGGACGACCTCAGAAGGGGAACCGCAGGCGGTTTCATCGGCGTCAGTGGCCCACCGGACGGACGGGTCCATTTTTCCAACTTTCGTTATTCCTCCGATGAAACCCTCGATTTCGGTCCCCTGCCGATCCGGGCTGTTTCGCGAGCAGGCCTCACCGACTGGGAGCTCTCTCAACCGATTGCACCGATGAAGATCAACCGGGACCTCTCGCCCCACGCCCAGGACATCGGGGAAATCGAGTGGCAAAAGGTGACGGCTGATCGATCGAGCCTGGTCGATGTGGCGCGATTCCTCGAGCACCAACCTCAGCTTCCCCAATGCGTGCTCGCTCGCACCGCGATCACGGTTGAGCAGCCTGAACGGCGGAAGCTTCTCTTTGGTTACAGTGATGAAATCTCGGTCTTCCTCAACGACGAACTGCTCTTCCGAGGGGACAGTGCCTTCAAGGTCAGAGACAGCGAGTTCATGGGAGTTGTGGGCCTCAACGACGCTGTGGTCCTCGATCTGAACAAGGGGAAGAACGAGCTGCTCTTTGTCGTCACCGAGAGCTTCGGCGGGTGGGGTTTCATGGCCCGCACCGAGAGTTTGCGCACCGACCCGGTCTTGCTGGCCGACGGCGTGACGAAGTCGTGGGAGTTGGCGGATGGCCTGATGATGCCCGAATCCGCGGCATGGGATCCCAAACGGGACCAGTTCTACGTTTCGAACATCAACCCGGCCGGCGCAGCGGGCTTCGGCGAGCAAGGATTCATCTCGCGAATCGACGCCGCCGGTCAGGTGCTCGACATCGGGTGGGTCACGGGGCTCAGGGGCCCCACCGGAGTCGCCGTCCTCGACGATCGCCTGTATGTCGTGGAGCGAACCGGGGTGGCTGTCATCGATCTCGATAGAGCCGAGATCGTCCAACGGCATCTCATCGAATCCGAGGGAGGATTCCTAAACGACATCGCGGTAGACAGCGACGGTACCCTCTTCGTCAGCGACAGTCGTCTTGGCGCCATCTATCGGGTGAGGAACGGTGAAACGGGGCTGTGGCTCAGAAACGGCGCGATCGCCGGAGCGAATGGGCTCGTCGTCCAGGGTGACCGTCTCATCGCCACGACCATGGGCTCGGAAAGCCTGGTCTTCCTCGACCTGGAGACTGCCAAGATCGAGAGCATCATCGATCTACGTCCCTTCGGAGGTGACGGCATCACGGCCGATGGCACGGACGCCTTCCTGGTTTCCGATTTCAACGGCCTGCTCCTGCGCGTGACCCCCACAGGCGACCGCGACGTGCTCATCGATACCCGGGATGTCGGCATCAGTCTGACGGATTTCGCCTTTGCTCCCGAACACGGATTGGTGGTCATCCCAACGCTGCGGGGAAACTCCGTGATGGCCTTCAAACTAAATCAACCTCGGTGACGTTCAGCCCAACCGCTCGAGGGCAAAGCGGAATCCGAGCGTGGCGGCTCCTCCAGCGCACAGGAGACCGATCGCAAAGCACGCCAGCACCGTCCGCGAGGACCGCCACAACGACCCATCGTCGGCGCCGCGTTCCAACCGCCGTCCGCGTTTGACCACGACCACAATGCAGAAGAGATTGATCGCGACAGCGACGCCGCCGAAGCCAACCTTGACGAGGTGGAGGGGGGTCACCGGATCGGTCAAGCACAGGAGTGCGATCCCGGTCGCGATCACCGCCAATACCAGCGGCAGCTCGACCAGGAGATCGATCCAGTAGTGGAAGCGAATCGTTGCCGCATGCAGCTCCCGTCGCCGGAACGGATAGATCTCGATCACGGCCTCGGTGGCAACCACCCCACCCCACATCGAGAGCATGATCAGATGAACCATGGCCAAAACGTTATGCGCTTGGTTCTCCATGCTCGCCAGCCTCCTCCACCGTGGATACCGCATCATACAGTGACTGGTTGACGCTCCGCAAAAGGGTGCCTCTTCTGACCGGAGTCAAGGACTCTGGGATTGACGATACTATCCTGACTATCCTGGTCGGCGAAATACTGCGACGAAGCGGAGTAGAATGCCAGTCCGGCACCAGGGGGAGTCACCATGACGGAATCTGAGTGGAGCGTCTCGGGTCTCTGCATCACCGCCCGGCCCGAACGGCTGGCGGCGGTGGAGAAGATGCTGAACCAGCGGACGGGGCTCGAGGTCCACGCCCGCGACCGGGAGAGCGGCCGCCTCATTGCGGTGCAGGAGTGCGCGACGATCGAGGAGCACGAGCAGAGGCTGCAAGAGCTGCAGGCGCTGCCAGGGGTGCTGACCGCCGATCTGGTCCTCCACTACCAGGACCCGGTCGACAGCATCGAGCCGACGACAACAGGAGGAAAATCATGAACGATAACCTCTCGAGGAGGGACTTCGTCAAGACAAGCGTTGCCGCCGCCACGGCCGCGGCGGTCGGCGTGCCGATGGCCGGTGCCGCCGATCCCGCCGGCCTCGACAGCGGCATCGCCTGGGAGAAGAGTGTCTGCCGATTCTGCGGTGTCGGTTGCGGCGTCGTGGTCGGGACGAAGAACGGCCACATCGCGGCGGTCAAGGGCGATCCCGAGAGCCCCGTCAACCGGGGTCTTCTGTGCGTCAAGGGCTACTCGAATGCCTACATCCTCTACGGCGCCGACCGCCTCCACAAACCGCTGCTGCGGATGAAGAACGGCCGCTTCGACAAGGGTGGCGACTTCACCGAGGTGTCCTGGGAGCGCGCTTTTGACGAGATGGAGCGGCAGTTCAAGCGGCATCACTCGAAGCTCGGCCCGACGGCGGTGGGCATCATGGGCTCGGGCCAGTACACCATTCCCGAGGGCTACGCAGCCGTCAAGCTGGCGAAGGCGGGCTGGCGATCCAACAACCTCGACCCCAACGCGCGCCACTGCATGGCCTCCGCGGTGGC
>JAOZUP010000066.1:0-4663 GCA_029938595.1 Thermoanaerobaculales bacterium
GACCCTCATCGCCTTATCAAAGAAAGCCGCAAGACAGAATTTCTCTCTCTCTTGAGCCCCCGATTTAACCGAACCCGCAAACTAAGGGCGTTCGGCAAATCCGAAATTCACCCTCCGTCACGCCCCGCCACGAGCCTCTCCGCGGGCAATCAACATCAAACCCCGGATCGCATTCCCTCCCGCCGTCAAATCCGAAATCCGAAATCCGAAATCCGAAATCATACGAGGGGATTGGGTGAGCATTCCTAACTCTCCTCGGCGTGTGTGATGCATTCCTAATTCCTAATTCCTAATTCCTAATTATTCACTCGTGCCTCAGTGCCTCAATCGGGTCAAGCGCTGCGGCCTTCGCGGCCGGGTAGGTACCGAAAAACACCCCTACCAGGGCCGCGAAGCCGAATGCCAGGGCGATGGCCCACAGTGGTACGAAGGCGGGTGGAAAGCCGGGGATAGCATTGGCGCCGAGGATGCCGAGACCCCAACCTACGAGCACCCCGATCAACCCACCGACCAGCGAGATGGTCACCGCCTCGATGAGGAACTGTATGAGGATGTCCGATTTACGGGCGCCGACCGCCTTGCGCACGCCGATCTCGCGGGTCCGCTCGGTGACCGATACCAGCATGATGTTCATGATGCCGATGCCGCCCACGAGCAGAGCGATGCTGACGATGCCGGCGACGACGCTGGTAATGGTGCCGAGGATCGCACCGGTGGTTTCCAGCAACTCTTCCTGGAGCAATACCTGGAAATCGTTCTTGACGCCTTCCGGAATGCGGTGCCGCACCCGCAGGATCTCCTTGATCTGGTCCTTTGCCATCTGGACGGTTTCCGGGCTCTCCGCCTGAAAATCCAGCCGCAGCTGTTTGAAGGCCTCGATCCCGTAGATGCCCCGCGCCGTGGTGATGGGGATGAGGACGAAGTCGTCCTGGTTTTGGCCCAGCATCTCACCCTGATACTCCATGATGCCGACGATGGTGAAGGCGGACGAGCCGACGATGAGATCGGTGCCGAGGATCGGTTCCTCGATCTCGAGCTCGTCGATGACCTCCTGACCGACCATGCACACCCGTGCGGATCGCTGCATATCGAGGTCGGAGAAAAACCGGCCGCGATCGACCCAATGGTTCGAGACCTCCTGGTGGAAGGGGCCGACCCCGAGCAACATCGAGGCGTGGCGGCGGCTACCGGATCTCGTCACCTCGCCGCGAACGAAGATGGGGTTGAAGTACCTGAGGCCGGTGGCGCGTTCCATGATCGCGAGCCCGTCTTCGTAGGTCAGGGTGACTTCACGTCCAGCGAGGTCAGGGTCCTGAAGGTCCTGCCGTGGGAAGACCATGATGTAGGTGACGCCGACACCCTCGAACTGAGTCGAAATCACGTGGTCGAGACCCTGCACGATGGAAACCACCGCGATGACCGCGGCAACTCCGATGATGATCCCGAGCATGGTTAGAAGCGATCGCATCTTGTTGGCGCGGATCGCCTGCAGTGCTATGAGGAGATTGTCCCAGATCACGGTGCGGCCTTTGCCGGAGATGTTCGTTCGTCCGCCACGACCTTGCCGTCGAGCATGCGAACGACGCGTCGGGCGTGGGCGGCGATGTCCTCCTCGTGGGTGACCACGATGAGGGTGTTGCCGGCGGCGTTGAGCTCGTCGAAGAGCTCCATGATCTCGGCCGACGTTTTTGAATCCAGGTTTCCCGTGGGTTCGTCGGCGAGCAGGATCGAGGGCTTGTTGACCAGCGCCCGCGCCACCGCCACGCGCCCCTGCTGTCCGCCCGAGAGCTCGTTGGGCTGGTGCTTGACGCGGTCGCCGAGACCGACTCTTTCGAGAACTTCGCGCGCCCTGCGGTGCCGCTCTCTGGCCGGTACGCGAGCGTAAATGAGGGGCAGCTCCACGTTGGCCAAGGCGGTGGCGCGGGCCAAAAGGTTGAAGGTCTGGAAGACAAACCCGATCTCGTGGTTGCGGATAGAGGCGAGCTCGCCGTCGTCGAGATCGGATACGCGCTGGTCGTTGAGGATGTACTCTCCGGATGTGGGCGTGTCGAGGCATCCGATCAGATTCATCAGGGTCGACTTGCCGGAGCCCGACGGACCCATGATGGCCAGATACTCACCGGCCTCGACCTCGAGGTCGACGCCGTCCAGCGCCCGCACCTCCACCTGGCCCATGCGGTAGATCTTGCGCAGATTGCGGATCGAGATGAGCATCAGTCGACGCTGACCTCGACCCCGCCGGAGCCCTCGTCCTCCTCAGAGGTGTCGTCGGACTTCTCTTCTTCGGCCTTGACGGCATCACCGTCTTTCATGTTCTTGAGAGTGCGGTACGGGCCGATCATGACCTCGTCACCAACAGCCAGCCCTTCGGTGATCTCTACATGGAGAACGTCGGAAACACCTACCACCACCGTGTGCACGGCGGCCTTTTCGTCCTCGATCAGGTAGACGACATCCACCTCGTCGTAGCTTTTGGCATCGGACCCTCTGACCTCCTCACCGTCCTCGTCGAGCCGGCGCTTGACCACCGCCTGTACGGGTACGGTGACGGCATCCTCGCTGGTGGCCGTGAGAATGTCCACCTTGGCGGTCATCGCCGGCCGCAGGGAGGGATCGGGATCGTCGAGCGCCACCTTGACCGCAAACCGGATCGTTCCCTGTGCCGGGTCCTTCCGGCCCGACGTGGCGATCTCCACTACGCGGCCTTTCTGGGGTTCGGTGCCGAGCGCGTCGACCTTGACCTCCGCCTCCTGGCCGAGGACAACGTGGATCACGTCAACCTCGCTCACCTCGACCTCGGCGAGCAGGACCGACATATCGGCCACAGTCATGATCACCGAGCCCGGGAGGTTGGTGGAACCGGGCACCACGGTCTCGCCCTGCTCGGCGTTGAGCTGGATGATGACGCCGTCCATCGGCGAGCGGATGGTGGTTCGAGCGAGGTCGTCCTCGGTCCGTTGCAGCGCCGAGCGGTACTGCTCCACGGCATGCTGCTGGACCTCGATCTCGACCGTGGCGGTATCGAGCCGGAGCTGTGCGGCGTCCAACGCCTCCTGGCTCACGAGCCCGTCCGCGATCAGCTCCTTGGTGCGCCGCATATTCCTTTCGGCGTCGGCGAGCTGCACCACTTGGCGCTTGACCGAAACCTCGGCTTGGCGGAGCGCAGCGCGCGCCTGGTTGCGCGCCGACTCGTAGAGATCGCGCTCGATCTCGAGCAGGAGCTGGCCGGAGCGCACCTCCTGGCCCTCGACCACCGGCAGATTGATAATTTCGCCCACCACCTTGGCCGAGATCTGGACCTTTTTCTCGGGTGTGATCTCGCCGGTGGCCTTGACCCGGGACGATACGGTGCGGATCTCAGCCGCCTGGATCTCGACCTCGGTGCCGCGCGGTCCCGAGTCGCGCAGACTGGCCCATAAGATCAGGGCGAGCACGACGAGCACACCTGTCACGATCAGCGCTTTCTTCATCTTCACCTTCCAACCGGGAGGGCCGGAGCGCTCCCGCGAGAGTCGATCCTCTCTGTGCTACGCCAACACAGCCGCGAGGGCGGCCTTCACAACAATCCACGCGACCCAGGGAACCAGTGTCACGACAGCGGCCTTGCCCTTGGAAATCTTGCCAACCGCGGAAAAGCCGATGATCAGCAGAACCACCGCCCAAATGTTGAAGATGCTGATGGTGCTCCCAACCGCCAAGAGCCAGGCCGGCGCGTCAGGCGACATGAAGGCCCCGAGACTTGCCTTGACCACGTTGGCCAGCTCTTCCTGTGGCACCTTCCCGACCCTCTGGATCAGGACCCCTGTCAGCACCACCGCCACCAGGGTGGCAGGCCAGTAACCGTAGAGCGTGGTCGATAATGTCCGGGAGTAGTCGGCCTCAGATCCGACGATCTTCAACATCAGGAAGAACACCGCCGCCATGATGGCCCATACGATTGGTGCGACTACGAGGCCGATGATCGGCCCATACTTCCCGAACTTCTCACCCTGCTCGACCATGGTCTCGATCTGCGCGTCGGTAAACTCCTCGGACCGGTCGTCGAGGCGTGCGCGAATCGTGGCTTCGGTGTCCAGGTGGGGCATGATCACCAATTGTTGCCCGACGCCCACGATCACCAGGATCACCATTGCCAACACCCAGGTCGGTTTGATCCCGATGTCCTCGAACACCTCGCCCGGTGAGGTGAACATCATCCACAGCCGCTGCATCGCGCTGTACTTCGCTCCTACCGCCGGGGTCGGCGGTTGCGCCAGCTCGGGCTCGTAACTCGGACGTTCGACGTTGTCATCCATGTCTGACCCCCTCCTTGGTTCTAAGGTTCCGTACTACGCTCCGCGGATTATATTCCGGTTGTTTCGGGATGTGGGGAAAATTTCCCAGGTTAGGGGGTTAGGAGGTTAGGGGGTTAGGAAGTTAGGAAGTTAGGAAGTTAGGAAGTGAGGAGGTTAGGAGGTTAGGGGTTGTCTGCCGCCGCTTTGCGGCTGGTTCGACCAATCGAGGAGAGAGTTTCTGGGGGAGCGGGTGATGGGGACTGGACAAGCGACCGAGCGCCGAAGGCGCGACAGATTCATAGCCTGGGGCGCCAGCCCCAGGAAACATGGCAAAAAAGACAGTCAGCCGCGAAGCGGCGACAGACTCCTCACTTCCTAACTTCCTCACC
>JAOZUP010000066.1:4763-6711 GCA_029938595.1 Thermoanaerobaculales bacterium
AAAGACAGTCAGCCGCGAAGCGGCGACAGACTCCTCACTTCCTAACTTCCTCACCCCCGACCTGATTTGCTACATTGCCTCGCACATGAAGGAGACGAGAGATCTGTCTCGCTGGGTAGTTGCTTCCCTGATTCTGGTCGCTGCCGGCGGTTTCGCGCATGCGGCCGGTGAGGAGACGATCGAGGAGTTGGTGACCCGGGTCGGCCGGGCCCGCTGGACTTACGACAACTCGGTCGAGCTGCTGGCCGATCCCCGAACTGCCTGGCAAGTTCGCGTCGACATGGCGAGGGAGGCCCGCCACCACATCCTGATCAGCACCTTTTCCTGGCACAACGACCACTACGGCAAGGCATTCCGGAAGATCCTCGACGAGACGCTCGAAGAACGAAAGGCGGCGGCCTCCGCAATCATGGTCAGAGTCCTGGTGGACGCCTCGGCGCTGGGACAGCTCAGCCCAACCTTCTCGGCCCTCGAGAGGCAAGGCGCGAAGGTGCGGGGCTTCAATCGCAGCTCGTGGGGAATGACGCCCCTGTATGGCGGCCGCATGCACGACAAGATCATGGTCACCGACGGAACCGAAGCGATCGTTGGCGGCCGGAACTTCTCCGATGACTACTACGATTCCAAACACTGGTGGCTCGACTTCGGTATCAAGGTGCGGGGTTCGGCAGTAGACGACCTGCAGATGATCTTCCTCAAGTCGTGGGAGTTCACCGAGTTCAACCGCACGGCCGGCCGGTTTCTGCTTCCGCAGGAGATGCTCCTCGATGATCTGCGGACCTTCTGGAGCACCGGCCGGTACCCCGGGGGCAAGAGTCCGTTGCAGAGGTTCATGAACGCCGCTTACTTTCCCGGCTGGAAGAAGGCGCCTGGGTCGGTCCCGGTGGCGATTCTCTATGACAATCCGATGCTGCGCCGTCGGGCAGCGAGCACTGATCTGGTAACGGCCCTGGCGGAAAAGGCTGAGACCCGTATCGACCTCATGACCCCGTTTCCAAATTTCCCCTCCGAGTTGACCGAAGCGCTCGTCGCGGCGGCGGCGCGGGGGGTCAGGGTGCGGCTCTTCGTCAACGACCGAGAATCGGCGATCCGTAGCGGCCCCTTCCTTCTCGCCGGGTACCCGACCCTGATCCAACTCATCGAAGCAGGTGCCGAGATATGGGCGTGGCGGGCCGACAAGCAGGTCCTCGGACAGATTGCGGAAGGAGAATGCGAGCTGCCGTTGCTGCCGCCGATCGCGCTGCACGGCAAGCTGGTGTTGGTGGACGATGAGCTCTCGATCATCCACTCCTCGAACTTCAACATCCGTTCCACCTATTACAACACCGAGGCCGGAGCGGCGGTCCTCGATCACGCGTTCAACCGGGAACTGAGTGATCTCCTCGATGATCTGGTGGAATTTCGCGACGTGGAGTTGAGCTGCGTCAACGGCAACGGATACCTCGAGATCCCCGCATTGGTGCGCCGGTTGGGCCCCGAGGACATACCGGAGATGAAGGAGGAACTTGGCGACAAGCAGCGCTTCCTCGACGCGTGGAGCGTGGCCTGGTGAGGTGGAGTTGGCGGGCTCTCGGGATTGCGGCGTTGGTACTGGTGGCCGTCTCGGCGACCGCGTGGGCCGGTGATGAAATCGATATCGACCGCTGGCACCAGGAGCTCGCCGATGCGCTTGGCGAGGAGCCCGAAGAGGCGTCCCGCGGGCCGTCTCTTGGACTCTATCCAAACGTCGGCGGTGGTGTCGGCCCTCCGAACTGGGTTTCGCTCCAGGCCAACGCCTATATTTCGTTCACCGACGGGGAAAAATTCTCGATCTATGGCGGGTACGGCATAGAACGGGGGCCGCAGGCAGACGCCCAGATCATCACCCTGGGGTGGGGTGGGGTTCGGCGGATCCCCGTGGCATCGAAACAGCTCGGGTTCCACGGCAAGTTCCTACGCTATCGGCGCT
>JAOZUP010000066.1:6811-13235 GCA_029938595.1 Thermoanaerobaculales bacterium
CCCGTGGCATCGAAACAGCTCGGGTTCCACGGCAAGTTCCTACGCTATCGGCGCTGGGACGACGAGGACCACGGCATCCACCACGGTCTCTCCTTCGGCACCGAGCAAGGCGTCGGAATCGGCGCCCTCTCCTTCGAGATCGGTGCCGCCCGCTCCGAACGAAACCACTGGCTCGTCACCCTCCAGGCGGCGCTAAAGTTCGCCCTGCCGGTTTACATCCCGCTGACAAAGAAGACCACTCCGCCGCCCGAAACCTAGAAATTTCGAATTTCGAATTTCGAATTTCGAATTTTCGGACCCGCTTCGGGGAACGGCCTGTGTCCACCGGAGGTGCCTGGAATCCCCACGCGGTAGCGAATCGCCCAAGCGCGGGCACCACACCCAAAGTTCGCCTTCGCTTTTCCCCGCGCCGTCAAATCCGAAATTCGAAATTCGAAATCCGAAATTACCCAGGGGTGGCCGGCATTCCTAATTCCTAATTCCTAATTCCTAACTCCTCCGCTATGCTCTCCCGATGTTCCTCCGCCTCCTTCTGCTCTTCACGATCGTCCCGCTCCTGGAGCTCTTCATCCTGGTCAAGCTGGGGACCGTGGTCGGTGTGGGACCGACCGTAGCGCTCGTTATCTTCACCGGCGTCCTCGGCGCGTGGCTTGCGCGCCAGCAGGGTCTGGGAATATTGCGGCGGCTCAGTGAGGATCTGGCGGCGGGACGGCTGCCGGCGGAGGCGCTGATCGACGGCCTCCTCATCCTGATCGCGGGCGCCGTGCTCCTGACCCCCGGCCTGTTGACCGACGCCCTCGGTTTCCTCCTGTTGGTGCCCAAAAGTCGCGCGGTGGTGCACAAAGCGGCGGTCGCGAAATTCGGACGCCGGTTCGCGAGTAGCGATCCCGAGATCATCGATGTTGACTGGAAGCGCGAGGAGTAACAACTGCGGAAGTAATTCTCAATTCTCAATTCTCAGTTCTTAATTCTTAATTCTCAATTCCCATCCGGCCCGGTTGAAAGTTAGGAAGTTAGGAAGTTAGGAAGTTAGGTTCTCGTCTCACCTCCTCACCTCCTCCTCACCTCCTCACCTCCTCACCTCCTCACCTCCTCACTCCCTCACTCCCTCACTCCCTCACTTCCCCGCGCCGTCAAATCCGAAATCCGAAATCCGAAATCCGAAATGCATCTGGCATCCGGCATCCGGCATCCGGTATCCGGTATCTGGTATCTGGTATCTGGTTGCTCAAGTGGCGGTACAATTGAAGGTCAAGATGGAAGTTACCACCCGGTGATTGGCCGGGATTCAAACGTTGAGGCCTACCAGGTCATGGCCGAGATCGTCAACACCGTCAGGCGCATCGTGCACCGCGGTCTGGAGAAGGTCTCCGGCAAGACATGGTATCTCGACGGGTGTCCATCGGGTCTCTTCGAGCGTCTGGTCGAGCGCAAGGAAAACGAGATCGCCACAGACCGTTTCGACGACGAGTACCAGGAGCTCATCACCTTTGCCACGCTCGAAGATCTGGCGGAAATCATCGAGTTCAACAAAGACCTGGCCAAGCTTCTGAAGGCAATAGCGCCAACGAAAACGACGATAGCTGATCGCCTGCGCGAGATCGAGATGCTTCGCCTCAAGCTCGAAGCGGCCATCCCGTTCGATGACAGCGACATCGACAATCTCCTCGAGTACCACCAGGATTTCCGGGAGGCGCTGGCGCGCGGGAAACAGAAAGCCGGCGGCGCGACCCCCATCCCAACACCGCCACCACCGCCGCCACCGCAGAAACCGGTGGAACCGCCCGCTGAAGACATTATTGACACCGAGGAGACCGAGGTTGATGAGCTTCGCGCCGAGGATGTGGAGCCGGCAGAAGACCATGACGTCGCGGTCGCAGCGATCGACCTCTCGGCATCCAATGGGCAGATAATCGACTCCGAGGAGGCGCTCGAGGCCGAGCGCGCCATGGTGGCCGAAGACGATACGGAGGTGCTCCGAGTACTCCACCGCGAGGTGATGTCGGTGGCGGAGGCGGTGTACCAGCGCGATGTGGACCGGACGCATCCGGTGTGGGAGATACTGATATCCCGCGGCTGGTACGACCTCAAGAAGACTGACATGGAGCTTGCCCCCCTCGAGCATTTCTACTTGGTAGCCGAGGAGGCGCGCACACGGCAGCGCGCGGGCGCCGATCTCGATGAGCTCAAGGCCTATCTCGAGGAGGCCGAGTTCACAAAGCTCCTGCTCTCACTGAGAGAAATGTTTATGCGACACAAGCTATAGCGAGAGTTAGGAATTAGGAATTAGGAATTAGGAATGCGCGGCGCGCCGCACAACCGTGCTCCTTGATTCAGGTTGCCCGCGATTGATCGTCCGTTTCCGTGCGCGCTGCCCGAGAGGATGTCCGAAACTCGAAATTTTCCGAGGGGATTGGGTGGGCATTCCAAATTCCTAACTCTCCTCGGCGTGTGTGATGCATTCCTAATTCCTAATTCCTAACTCCTAACTCCTCATTCGGGATCGATGTACACCGCTCCCGGCTCAATCACCCTTCCGTCCGGCAGGTACTCTAGGCAGTGCGCCATCCAGCCGGTTTGGATGGCGAGGCAGAAGGGGATCGGGAAGGCACTCACCGGCAGCCCGATGGGGTGGTAGAGAAGACCGGTGATGCTGTCGACATTGGCGTAGATCCCCTTCGCGCCCAGAGCGCCCTCGACCTCCTCGCGCAGGGCGAGGTACGTGTGCCAGAGTTTTTTCTGGCCCCGTGACGCGAGCAGGGCCTCGGCATAGGGCTCGAGGGACCGCACCCTGGGATCGGGACACTTGTAGACACGATGGCCGAAACCTGGGAAACGATGACCGCGGGCGAGCGCCTCCAGCGCCCACACACGCGCGTGTTCTGGGCCCTCGAGCCTGGCCAGCATCTCGAAGCAGAGCTGGTTGGCGCCGCCGTGGCGTGCGCCCGACAGCGCGCCCATCCCGGCCAGAACCGCAGAGCCGAGATCGGCCCCGGTGGAGATCACGATCAGGGCCGCGAAGGCCGCGGCGTGGAGTCCGTGCTCCGCCTGCACCACAAGGCTCGCCTCGAAGGCCTCGAGGGCCTCTTCGGAGGGTGGTTCCCCAAGCGTCTGGTAAAGAAAATTGGCGGCGTAGCCGAGATCGTCGCGCGGCGCCACCGGTGCCAACCCCTGGAGGTGGCGGATGGCGTAGGCGGCGAGACCGGCGGTCCAGCTCAGGATCCTTGCCGGGCGCCGCCACTGGGCGTCGAGTTCGGTGTTCTCGGGCTCCGGGATGTGGCACGCCGCGACCGTCATCATGGTCCGGTACTGGGCCAGCGGATGGGCACGGGCCGGAACCCGTTGAAGGGCGTCCAGCGCGGCTTCCGGCGGGTGACGCCAGCGCACCAATTCCGCGGTCCAGTCGGCGAGGCGACTCGCGTCGGGCATCTCGCCGAAGAGGACCAGGTAGGCCACCTCCTCGAAGCTCGTCCGCCCAACCAGTTGCTCCACCGGATAGCCGCGGTAGAGCAGCCGGCCTCTGATGCCGTCGACCTCGGAGATCGCAGTATCGCCGACGACCAACCCCGCCAGGCCACGCCCGTAGGTCTGCTCGGCGCAGACTGGCCCGTTGCCGATCATGGAGTGCGGTCCCCAACGCCGACGTAGCGGCTCAGCGGCCGGTAGAGACGGATGTTGTCGAGGGCCTCGCTGACAAGGGCCGCCATCCCCGCCATACGGCCCACCGCGATCAGACAGGGGGCCAGCGGCGGCTTAGCGCCGAGCAGGTGAAACAGCAGCGCGCCGTAGAAGTTGACGTTGATGAACACTCCCTTGGGAGCGAGTTCGCGGGTGACGGCGCTCTCGACCGTGCGTGCGATCTCGAAGAGCTCGGAGCGGCCGCGGCTGCGCGCCATTGCCGCCACCTCCTTGCGCAGGATGACCACCCTGGGGTCGGGCATGTGGTAGGCGCGGTGGCCGAAGCCGGCGATCGTCTCCCCGGAGTCAATGGCCTTCCGAACCCATGCCTCGGCCGCACCGGGGTTGTCGAGCGGGAGCAATTGGTCGAGCACCGACTCCGAAGCGCCCCCCGTCTTCGGGCCGCGCAGGGCCGACAGCCCGGCGACGATGTTGTAGTAGGGATCAGCGAGGCAGGAGGCGACCACCATCGAGGTAAAGGTCGGGGCGTCGAGACCGTGCGCCGCATACAGCACCCACAGCAGGTCGAGGGCGCGGATCTCATCGGGCTCGGGCCGCCGGTCGTTGAGGGCAGCGAGCACCCCTTCAGAAAGGCTGCAACCCTCCTCGGGCGCACGCGATCCAAGTCCATTGCGGTGACGGCAAATCTCGCCGACCAGGGACGCGACCTGGCCGACAATCCGTAGCTCGCGCCACTGGCGGCTGCCTGAGAGATCGTCGTCCACCGACAGCTCGTGGCAGCCGAGCGCCGAGACCCCGGCGCGCAGGATCCTCGTCGGGTGGGTTGCGGGGTCGAGGGAGCGCACCAGATCGACCACATCGGGCGGCAGCAACCTGCTCGACCGCACCTGGTGCCGAAAATTGGCGAGCCCTCCGGGATCCTCCTCGGGGCCGCGCCCGGTGATCAGGAGGTGGGCCGTCGCCTCGAAGTCGGGGGAGGAGGCGAGGGCATCGATGGGAACGCCACGGTAGGCGAGCTCGCCCGACGACGGGTCGAGCCACATGACCCGCGTCTCGGCCGCGACCACCCCCGCCAGCCCCGGACCCACGTCGGTGGTCACCGGCCAGTCGATCGCCTCTGCCCTCCAGTCGAAGGCGCCGCTCAAAGTCTGCAGTTTGCTCACCGTGGAAGCATAGCGTTTCGAATTAGGAATTAGGAATTAGGAATGCCATCCATCGCATGCAGCCGAGACGGCTGCGCTACAAAGCTGACCGGAGGTCTTGCGGCGACACGTGTCCCGCGTGCACTATCCAGCATCCAGCATCCAGCATCCAGCATCGAGTATCGAGCATCCAGCATCCAGCATCAAAAAAGCCCCGCTCCGGAGAGCGGGGCATGGTTGATTGTCAAATCCGCGGTTCAGTCAAACAGCGGGAACGGCCGCGGCATGAAGGGATCGTACGCCGGTGCCATCGAGAAGTAGTTGGCGTCGAAGATCGGAGTGCTGGTCCCGTCGAACCAGAGCTGGCCCGACTGGCCGAGCGGGAACATGCTCTCGATGCGGAGCGGGCCGTTCATGTCGAACTCCACGCAATGGGCGAAGGTCGAACGGCTCGAGAACGGGATTGAGTGGATTGCGCCGAAGGCGGGGTCGATCGGGGCGAGGATATCGTGGCCGAAGACGATGTATCCTCGCGGAGCGTTGTACCCACCCGGGCCAATCGCAGCCAGTACGTTGTCCAACGCCAGCACGATGATGGCTTCCGGGGTTGTGGGCTTGCCCGAGCCCGACTTGTCCTGGAACCAATCGTAGAAGGTCGGGATCGACGCTGCCGGACCGGCGAGAGCGTGCAGCAGGACATTGAAGTTGGTGAGTTTCGATTGGCGGCTGTAATCCATGCCGGCCATCATGAACTCATCCTCGAAGACCAGCCGCAGGACCTCCTTGATCCAAGCGTCCTGCAGCACCCAGGCGTCGGCGCGGAGGGTGCCGAAGCGCCACTCGGAGGGCCCGCCGGCCACGAAGTGACCGTCCCATGACTCGATGAGATCGACTGCGTCCTGGCGGGCATCGCTCGGGTCGGCCGCCACCGCCGCTGCAAAGTCGTCGGCGACGAAAGTCCAGGTGTTACCGCCGCCGCCGAAGCTGTCGGTCGTGGCGATGTTGAGGGCGAGGTCGCGCACCTCCTCGTAGGTCAGGTCGTCATGGGTCGACAGGTACTCGTCGATCACATGTGCGCGGTGGAAGGGGCCGTAAGGGCCACGCTGAGGCGCGTTCATGTAGTCGACCGACGCCTTGTTGTTCCAACCGCCGTAGTAGCCCTGGGCGGTATTCGAGTCGTGGACTCGCGGGCGGCGCTCGCCGGTCCACTCCTGTTGCCCGTTGCCGATCTGCGGGAAGCGCGGGTCAACGCCCGGCGCCCGGATCGGATCGTAACCCGACATCCAGTAGGCGATGTTGCCGTCGCGGTCGGCGTACGTGAAGTGCTGGCTGAGTGCGGCGATCTCGATGCCCTGGTCGAACTCCGCCATGCTCTCGGCGCGGGCGAGCTGCATGAAGGCGTCGATGGAGTTGGCCTCGAGCCCCCAGTGAGCGTAAGCGTAGGAGACGATGACCGCTGGTGGGTTGCCCTCATCGTACGGAAAAGGCTCGATGATCGGGCCGTGCGAGCTACGGTACATGGGAACATCTATGGGATCTCCGCCGGCGGGGTAAAAGGTCTCCATGCGGTGGAAGAAGACGGTCTGCGGCGCCTCCATGAAATAGTCCAGGGTGTGGGCATGGCCCACCTGCATCGACCAGGC
>JAOZUP010000405.1 GCA_029938595.1 Thermoanaerobaculales bacterium
CCGGTGCCGAAGTTGAAGAGGAAGAGGGCGGCAATGAGCGTCGTCAGGTTGGCGTCGAGGATTGTGCCGAACGCACGCGCGAACCCGGTGTCGACGGCTGCGCGCACGGTCTTGCCCACCCTGAGCTCCTCGCGGATCCGCTCGAAGATCAGAACGTTGGCGTCGACCGCCATGCCGATGGTGAGGATCACGCCGGCGATGCCGGGCAGGGTCAGGGTAGCGCCGAAATAGGCCATCGCGCCGAGTAGGATGATGATGTTGAGGATCAGCGCGACATTGGCGTTGAGGCCCGACATCCGGTAGTAGACGAGCATGAAGATCATCACTATCAGCAGCCCCGAGACCGCGGCCCGAACCCCGCGCACCACCGAGTCGTGGCCGAGCGACGGTCCGACGGTCCGCTCCTCGAGGTAGGTGATCGTGGCCGGCAGCGCACCGGCGCGAAGTTTCAGCGCCAGGTCTTCGGCACCCTCGACGGTGAAGTTGCCGGTAATACGGCCGTCGCCCGGGATTCGTGACTCGATCACCGGCGCCGAGATCACTTTATTGTCAAGGACGATGGCCATCCGGGTGCCGATGTGGGAGCCAGTGTACTGGCCGAACTTTTCGGCGGCGTGCGGCTGGGTGGCGAAGTTCACCACCGCCTGACCGTACTCATCCTGGCTTCGGCGCGCGGAGCGCAGCTCCTGGCCCGAGATGATGGCCGCTTTCTTGAGCACGTAGTACTCGGTGCCGATGACATTGCCGTCAAGGTCTTCCTGATCTCCCGGGACAATCTCGGAGTCGGACGGCAGGTTGCCGCCGAGCCCTGCAATCAGGCTCTGGCGGTCGGGCGAGGGCCCACCGACGACCTCCTGGAATTCCAGAAAAGCCGTCGAAGAGATGAGGTCCTTGACCCGTGCCGGGTCATCCACACCGGGCAGCTGAACCAGGATGCGGTCGCTCTCCAAACCCTGGCGCTGGATCACCGGCTCGGCGACACCGAACTGGTCGACTCGGTTCCAGATGGTCTCCAGAGACGAGCGCACCGCCATGTCGCGCACCGTGCGGTCCATGTTCGGCGGCAGCTGGAACGTCCACCCACCAACCCCGGGGCTCGCCTTGTAGCCGGGTACCCAATCGGACGCCAGCTGGCGCAGGGCGGCGGTGTCGGTATCCGCCGGCACCTCAACCGTGAAGCTGAGGTCCGAGATATTCGACTCGACCATACCGAGCTCGACGCCATCCTCCTGTGCGCGGCTCACCAGCCGCTGCGAGGCGTCGTCAAGCTCCGCCTTGATGGCATCGTCGGTCTGCACCTGCAGAACGAGGTGGATGCCACCCGAGAGGTCGAGGCCGAAGTGGATCTTCTCTCCGGGCGGGTAGAGCGACCACACACACAGGGCCACCACCGCCAGGATCAGTACGATTCGCCATATGATCTTCGAGTCCACTCTCGCCTCCGCTCTACTTCTGGGGGCTTTCGGGCGGGGCCCCGTCCGCGCCCACCGGTCCGCCGATGGCGCTCTTGGAGATCCTGATTTTCGTATTTTCCGAGATTTTGAGCAGTACAGTCTGCTCCTCGACCGCGGATACGGTGCCGAAGATGCCGCCGCTGGTCACGACCTTGTCACCCTTTTTGAGGGCCCCGATCATGGCCTCTTTCTTCTTCTGCTGTTTTTTTGCGGGCATGATGACGAGAAAGTAGAAGACCCCGAAAATCAGGGCGAACATCATCATCATCCCAAGGGGACCACCCCCGCCTGCTGCACTCTCCATGATTCACCTCTCTTAGCCCGGTCTTCTCACGCTGTGCGATTGCGATCGCTCTCCACCTGCGCGCGAAACCGCGTGTAGCGGCCCGCCATGATAGCCTCCCGCGCCCCGCGCATCAAGCTCAGAAAGTACCAGAGGTTGTGAATGGTGAGCAGCACCACCGAGGTCACCTCGTTGGCCACGAAGAGATGGCGTAGAACGGCGCGAGAGTAAACGGCGCAGGTCGGGCACGAACACGACTCGTCGAGGGGGCGCGGGTCGTCCGCATGGCGGGCGTTCTTGATGGCGAGATCACCCATCGAAGTAAAGACCTTACCGGTTCGCGCCGACCGGGTGGGGAGGACACAGTCAAAGAGATCCACGCCGCATCCCACCGCGTGCAGGATGTCCTCGGGATAGCCCACGCCCATGAGGTATCGCGGACGGTGACCGGGCAACATGGGGGATGCCATCGCCACCGCCTCGTATAGGGCCGCTGGGGGCTCGCCGACGGCCAGACCGCCGATCGCGAAACCATCGAAATCCGCCGCCGCCAGGGCGTCGGTACAGCGACGGCGGAGGTCTGAATCGAGGGAACCCTGCTGGATTGCGAAAACTCCTCCGCCCCAGTCCGGGCACTCGGCGCGGATCCGCCCGGCCCGCTCGAGCCCTTGCAGCGCCCAGTCCACGCTGGTCATAGTGGATTTCTCAGCCTGCCGGGGCT
Source organism: Thermoanaerobaculales bacterium (assembly GCA_029938595.1). Classification (GTDB taxonomy): domain Bacteria; phylum Acidobacteriota; class Thermoanaerobaculia; order Thermoanaerobaculales; family Sulfomarinibacteraceae; genus Sulfomarinibacter. The sequence goes on from JAOZUP010000405.1 coordinate 2,459, forward strand.
CGACCGGATAGGGCAGGCATTCGTCGAGCACCATCGCCACGTCCACGCCTATCGACGCCTGGGTCTCGATGACGTTTCCCGGGGTCAACCGGTGCTCGCTGCCATCGATGTGGGATTGGAAAACGACGCCGTCGGGCTCCACCTTGCGCCGCTTGGCCAGCGAGTACACCTGGTACCCTCCGGAATCGGTGAGGATCGGCCCATCCCAACCCATCACCCGGTGCAACCCGCCGAGACTCACAATGCGTTCGGTACCGAGACGCAGCAGCAGGTGGTAGGTGTTGGCGAGGATCATCTCCGGGCCCACGCGTTCGAGCTCCCACGCAGCCATGCCCTTGACCGTTCCGGCGGTCCCCACAGGCATGAAAGCCGGCGTGTGGACGACACCGTGGGGCGTGGTCAGCTCAGCGGCCCGAGCCGTGCTCTCAGAATCTTCACCGACAACAGAAAAGGGCAGCATGAAATTTTTTGATCGCCGCTCGGATCAGCCGAGGCTTGATGAGGCGTCGAGGGTCTGCAACCGTACACCGACCCCGAAATCGAGGTGGAACTGCGAGTCGTCAATCGGAGAATTAATCACCAAGTTGTTGAACTCATAGCGGGTGCTGTCACCGTCCGCCTCTTTGTACTCGACCGCCACCGGCAGGAAGAGAGCGCGATCAACCTCGATCTCCACTGCACGCAACCTCTTTTTCAGCATCGACGTCACCGGTCGCAGCGTGAGGTGATAGGGCTCTTCACCCCCGGGGTCGGCAAGTGTGACGGCAAAGCTCGACGTGAGATCGTCGAGCGGTTGCGTCCCGGCAAGCACGCGGACGAAGCGGCGCTGTTTGCCGGAGACCTTGAGGCGTTCGGCGCGCCCCTGCTGTGGGTGGTACGTCGTGACCGTGTCGTCGGCAAAGAGGACGACCATCAGATCCGGCTGCTGATAGTCCCAACGCACCAGGTTGGGGGCGCGGAACAGGAAGACCCCCGACGATTCCACCGCCTCGAGGAGCAACTCGCTCTGTTTGAGTTGTACGAAGTCCGCCTGCAAGGTTCGCACCGCGCGCTGACTCTCCACCACGCGGTCGATCACAGCGTGGAGTTTGGCACTTCCCTCGAGAGCGTCGATCGAAATGGCCATCGGCGCCGGCTTTGCCGCCAGCAGAAATACCGGCAGAATGAGGATCAGCAGCGGCAGCAGTCGTCGCAAAACATGCACGATGCGCACCTTAGCACAGGAAAGTGGGCATACAAAAACGCGCACCGGATCAGCTCTTAGCTA
>JAOZUP010000406.1 GCA_029938595.1 Thermoanaerobaculales bacterium
GAGGGGCGACAGATTCGTGCTGCAGCGTGAGCCGCAGCAATTGATCCGATTGTCTGTCGCCGCTTCGCGGCTTGTTGTTTTTGTTCGCACCGTGATCCTGGGGCTCACGCCCCAGGCTAAATATCTGTCGCCGCTTCGCGGCTTATGATGCAGACTATTATTGAGCCAGGACCCTAACGACCCTCGGGCCAATTGACGTCCAGATCTCGTAGGGGATCGTGCCGTCGAGCTCGGCCCATTCCCACGCCGGGATGGCGTCGCGTCCCAGCTCCCCCTCCTGGGCACCCAGGAGAACGGCCTCGTCCCCGACCCGGATGCGATCGTCGGTGAGGACCGAGACCAGATCCATGCTCACCCTGCCGATGACCGGGAAGGCCCCACCACGAATCAGGACTCTGCCTCGATTCCCAAGACTCCGGCGAAAGCCGTCGGCATAGCCAACCGCCAACACCGCCACCTGCACCGGGCGGTCGCCCTCGACCTTCCAGGTGCCTCCGTAACCGACGGCGTCGCCGGGGGCCACGGTCCTGACCTCGATCACCCGGGTCGTCCATTGCCCCACTTGGGTCAGCAGATCGCCGGCGGGCGTATCGTGCAGGTTTCGCGACGGGCCGGCGCCGTAGAGCATCACCCCCGGCCGGACAACGTGGGTGCCCCCGCCGATGTCGCCTTGGCCCTGGCCCCTGTGCAGCAAAGCCCCGCTGTTGCACGAGTGGATCGCAGCCGTCCGCACGAGATCGTCCGGCAATTGGGACACCATCCTCCGAAAACGTTTCTCCTGTCCCCGGGTGGAGTCGAGATCCTGCTCGTCGGAGGAGGCGAAGTGGGTCATGACGCCCACCACCCGGAGGTCGTCGGAAGAGCGGAGGATGGGAACCAGATCCTCGAGCTCACGCTCCTGAATCCCTAATCGCCCCATCCCGGTGTCCAGCTTGAGCTCCACCGGGAAAGTGCCCGTCCCGCCCACCCGATCCAGGAGCAGACGAAGCTCGTCGACGGAGCTCACGGCCGGGACGAGCTGCGCCTCGCGGACGGCATCGAGATACTCGCGATTTCCCCAGTCCTTCTCTCCGCTCACCAGGTAGACCGGGATCCCAGTCGTCAGGTACGACCTGATGCGGACCCCCTCCTCCAGCGTGGCGACTCCGAGCTCGTCGGAGTGCTCCGCGAAGGTCTCGATCAGCTCCTCGAGACCGTGACCATAGGCATTCGCCTTGACCATCGCCCTGACGCGCGCGGCGGCCGGCGCCCATTCACGGGCGAGGGCGAGGTTGGCCGCCAGGGCAGTGGGGCTCAGAGTGAAATGACTCAGGGCTTCTCCTCCTCGGCGGCACCAGCCTCCCCATCGGTCTCGGCGAGGATCTCCCGGACGACGGCCCGGTCATCAAAGTCGTGGAGCTTGGTGCCCAGGATTTGCATCGTCTCGTGCCCCTTACCCGCGACGAGCAGGATATCCCCCTCCTCGACAAGATCCAGGCCCCTCGCGATCGCCCCTCTCCGATCGGCCACGATCTCGTAAGAACCCTCTCCTTCACTCATCCCCGCCGCGACCTCCTCGAGGATCCCGACGGGATCTTCGGTCCGAGGATTGTCCGAGGTCAGGATGGCGAGATCGCTGTAACGCTGGGCGATCCCACCCATGACCGGCCTCTTCGACCGGTCTCGATCCCCTCCGCACCCGAAGACCGTGATGATCCTCCGGTGTGGGAGGGCGCTCAGGCTCTTGAGCACCTGGAGCAGACCGTCGGGGGTGTGGGCAAAATCAACCAGGATCCGTGCGCCGCGCGAATTGTCGATCGGTTCGAGCCTCCCGGGAGCAATCGTTTCCGCTTCCAGACCCCCGACGATGGCCTCCTCGAGGAGCCCCAGGCCGATCCCCATCCCCGCTGCACCCAGCATGTTGCGGAGGTTGTGCTCGCCGACGAGGGGGGAACGGAGCTTTTGGCTCCAGTTCGGAGTCTTGAGAACAAAAACGGTTTCTTCCTGCGAAAGCCGGATGTCTTCCGCGGTAACGTCCACTCCCGGTTCGAGGCCGAACGACAAACGGCGGTCACCGGCCAGTCGTGCAAACAGATTCAGCCCGTGAGGGTCGTCCGTGTTGATAACGCCCGTCCCCCCGGCCTCGAGATGGCTCTCGAAGAGGACCGCCTTGGCCTCTCCATAGTCCTCGAGGTCGCGGTGGAAGTCGAGATGTTCGGGAGAGAGGTTTGTGAAGCAGGCGGCCCGGAAAAGCAGGCCGTCCACCCGATGGAGCCGCAGACCGTGGGAGGAAACCTCCATCGCCACGTGGCGCACGCCATCCTGCCGGATCTCATGGAGGAGCTCGTGAAGGTCCAGGGCGAGGGGGGTGGTGTTTGGCGCTTTGTAGGTTCGATCCTTCCACCGATACTGGATCGTTCCAATCACCGCCGAGGGAATGTCGGCCGCGGCCCAGATGGCCTCCAGAAGATAGGTCGAGCTGGTCTTGCCGTTGGTTCCGGTGAACCCGGCCAGGGTCATGTCGCGAGCCGGGTGTCCGAAGAACTCTGCCGCCAACAGCGGCATCGTCGCCAGCGTGTCCCGCACCCGAACGCAGGGAAGAGATCCGTCTGGAGGGATCTCCTCCACCACCGCCACGGTGGCCCCGGCCGATTCGGCCGAGCTCAGGAATCGATGCCCATCCGTGCGAGTCCCCCGCAGCGCAACGAAGCACGTGCCCGGCCTCACCTTCCGGGAATCGTAGGCGAGGCCCTCGATGTCAGCGGGGAGCTCACCCCGGGTCTCCAGTACCTCGACCCGATCCAACAGCCGTTTCGTATCGACCATGACCCTCCTGCTCCCGTGATGAGCCCTTCTCTGCCGATTTCGCGTAACCTCAACTAGCCTCCTTGGAAACTACCTCCAAGGGGAACCGACCTCGTTCTGCTGTCGTCAGCGAGTCTACACGTCGCGAGGCCCCTGCCGATGGATATCTCCGGGAGTCCGTGGGATCCTTTGGAGAAAGGACGGACCACATGTTGAAGTTATCGACCGCTCTGCTTGGCCTCTTAGTGCTCACCGCGTGCGCCACCACCTCGGAGCCCAGCCCGTCTAATCCGGGTACCCGCCAGATCCACAGGAATGCGGTGCTCCACGAAGGGCCCGAGTTGGTCGCCGCAGTGACGTATCTTCAGGGGAAGAACAGCGTGGCCGAGGAGAGGTTGATCCTCGCCGTCGAAATCACGAGCCCACGAGGCAGCGGTCCGAACGACGTCTGGCGCGGCGACATCTCCATTCGTACCCCGGACGGTCGTCGTCTGGCGCTCATCAGCCAGAACGAATTCCGCAAGAACTTCGCCAGGATGCGGATCCCCGTCGAGCGCACCCTTGAATTTTTGCCCCTGCTCTACCGGTACCTACCCACCCGGCTGCCCTGTGACCGGTGGTATTTGGTGCCCCCCCCAGAAATGATCGCTTTCGATGAGATTCCGATCAACTCCTCCCAGACGTGTTCGGGCCCGCTCGTCTTCAGCGTGCCCGGAGGGGTGCAGCCCGGACGCTGGCGTCTCGTCATCGAGCTCGAGGAGAGCCGGGCGGATATTCCATTTATCATCGAGATCAAGGACTAACCCGCATTTCTCACCGGGTGTCTACTGCGGGCTACGGTTGGAATCAACCGCCGCGCGAAGGGCGCGGATGTGTTCGGGTCCGGTGCCACAGCAACCGCCGATGATCGATACGTCGAGGTCCAA
>JAOZUP010000067.1 GCA_029938595.1 Thermoanaerobaculales bacterium
TGCCAGCCGATGGGCGATCTGCCGACCGTCGAAGACAGCCTTCAGCGATATGCAGAGATTGCAGAGGCGAGCGGGACGGCCAACCCCCGCCAACACTGGCAGGTTTTGGCAATGCTGGCGCGGTTGGAGATCGTTACCGAGGACAACGACGCGGCCCTGCAATGGCAGCGTCGGGCGGTGGAAGCCATCGTCGAGGATCCGGGGGCCACCGACGATGAGCGCGCCGCCCAGCTCGAGTCCCTGGCACAAATGGAGCTCACTACAGGTGAGGGGCGGAGGGCTGAGATGGCGCTGGTCCAGCTCGCGACCCTGCGCGAGGAGGAGGACGAGGCCGACGCCATGGCGCGAACCATGGCCGAAGGCAGCGCCGCAGCGTTTGCAGCCGGCGAGCTCGAGACCGCCGAACGATTGGCCATGCGCACCCTCAACGCCGACCCGGAAACGGAGGCTGAAAGGACGGCCCGCACGGTTCTCGCCGATATTTCCTGGGCGCGTGTCAACCGCGGCACCGATGACTTCGCCATTCTCCTCGCAGCCGCCGGTGACGACGAGGAGATCCACCGTGCGCGCGACCGCCTGCGCTCCCTGGACGTTTTTGAGAACGGTGAGAGCCGGGAGACCCTTCGCCGATTGGCACAGGCCGAGGCCCTGAGAGGTCAACCCGGAGAGGCTGCCCGGTGGCAGCGGGAGCTCCTCGTCATCATCGATGAAGAAGACGGGCCGGCTAGCGCCGCCGCTCTGGCCGCGCGCAGCGCCCTCGTGACCCTCCTCGCCGCGGCCGGAAAGTACGACGAGGCGCTGGTAGAGAATGCAGCCGTTCTCGCAGCCATGGAGGCACAGTACGGCACCGACGATCCCCACCTGCTTCCAGTGCTCGAGCAGCGACGCGACGTCTTCACGGCAGCCGGGCAGAAGAAACAAGCAAAGAAGGTCGGGAAGCGAATGAAGAAGATGTCGCGAAAATTAGGAGTTAGGAATTAGGAATTAGGAATTTCCACACCCTCCCCGATTTCCGATACTGTCGTGTGGGTGGATGAGCGGCATTCCTAATTCCTAATTCCTAACTCCTAATTCCTTCGTCTGCTTGCCCCTGCCCTCGATGTCGGCCATGATGCCCCCAGATGGCTAATCGTCTCCCCCCCGGAAAAGTCCCTTGGGACATCGTGGCCGAGCTGGTCTCGGGTGAACTGCCGCCAGAGGTGCGATTGGGTCCGGCTGCCGGCGAGGACGCGGCCTTGGTGGAGATCGGCGGCGAACTGTGGGCGGTGGCTTCGGACCCGGTCTCCTTCACCGCAACAGACGCCGGCCGGCTCGCGGTCATCGTCAACGCCAACGACGTGGCGGTACGCGGCGCCTGCCCCCGGTTCTTCCTCGCGGTCGGGTTGATCGCGCCCCACGAAGCCACCGAGCAACGGATTCGGGAGCTCCTGTCCCAGGTGCGCGACACCTGCGCCTTGGTTGGCGCAACCCTTATCGGCGGCCACACCGAGGTCACCCCAGGCCTGCCTCACAGCATGGTGGTCGGCACCATGCTCGGCCGGGTCGAGGGCGAGCCGCTAACCACCGGCGGCCTCCGAGAGGGAGATCTGGTGGGCATGACCCGTTCAGCGGGTCTGGAGGGCACGGCCATCCTGCTCGCCGATTTCGGCGACCGACTTCGCGCCCTGCACAGCAACGAGGCCCTCGAAGACGCCGGCGATATTCTCACCGGTGACTGGTTGCTGGTGGCACCCGAGGCTCTTCGGGCGGCCGACTGCCGCGGCGTGACGGCCCTCCACGACGTCACCGAGGGCGGCGTCGGTGAGGCCATCTATGAGATGGCCCGCGCCTCCGGTCTCAAGATCGAAGCACAGAGGAACGCCATCCCCGTGCTGCCGGTAACGGCCACCATCTGCGGCGACCTCGGGTTCGACCCGCTCGGCCTCATCGGCTCCGGCTCCCTCATCGTGGGTTGCGATCCCGAGGGGGCAGCCGAGGTCGAAACCGCATTTGGGGATGACGGCGTCCCGTTCGCCTGGATCGGCCGCGCGGTGCCGGCCGATGAAGGTTCCACCGTCACCGTGCCCCGCTTCCCCAGAGACGAGCTTGTCAAAACGAGATTGATGGATGGAATTGAGGCCGTAATCTTCGACATGGACGGCACTCTGGTTGACTCGAGCTACGACTGGCCGGCCATCAGGCGCAGTCTCGGGGTCACCGGCGCCTCCATCATCGACGACCTGAACAAACTCCCGGAGCCGGATCGGAGCCGGCGGTGGGCCGAGCTCGAAGAAATCGAGGCCGCTGCCACCGCCGGGGCAACAATCCACAAAGGCGCCGACGAGCTGCTCGAGGTGCTCGCCGAGCACCAACTCCCGACCGCGCTTGTGACCAACAACTCCGACGCCAACGCCCATGACCTCCTGGATCGCTTTGGGCTCATTTTCAACGTGATCGTGACCCGGGATTCCGGCCTCTGGAAACCCTCGGGGGAGCCCGTCAAAGAGGCCGCGCGCCAGCTGGGTATCGCGCCCGATCGATGCCTGGGGGTCGGCGACTCGCGTTACGACATCCTCGCTGCTCAGGAGGCCGGCCTCGGTCGGATCTGCGTTCTCCACGACACCGCCGGGCGCCACGACGGCGAGGCGGATCTCGCGTTCAAGGACATTCCGGCGTTTGTGCGGTATCTCCGAATTGTCTTGCCGTAGCGGAGCGGGATGGGTGCCGATGGAAGGGTGCCAGAAGGGTGCCAGGTGAAACTTTCTTAACTTTGTTGAGTGCGGTGCTTCATCCACCAGTCGCGAGTTTGCGCAACAAAGTTTCACCTGGCACCCTGGCGAGCGCGTTTACTCCCCCGCCGAATTGCAATGCCGCTCAGCTGCCCCTAGCACGGTGGGGAGACGGGTGGAAATTGAGAATTGAGAACTAAGAATTACTCCGCGGCCAACGCAGCCTTGAGCTCCTCCAGCTTGCCCTGAATCAGGCTCACATTGTCCGGGCCCATCCGCAGAAGATGACGCTGAGCGGCCGACATCAACTCGAGCTCTTCGTCAGCCCAGGCGTATGTCACGACCTGCTGATTGACTCGAGCCGGTCGTGTCAACACCGGCACCGCCAGCAGCTGATCGAAGGCCGCGTCGAGGCGGCTGTCGAAGCTTCGGCCGCGAGGGCCGATCTCGCCATAGGCTTCGTCGATGAGCGGCTTGAGCTCGCGATACAGGGCCACCACACCATCGGTGTCTAACGACGCAAAGACCTGTGCCGGGAGGTCGTAACGACGGTAGCTCGAAGGCTCTACAACGATCACGTCGCCACCCTTTACATTAACCTTGAACCCCTCGTTCGGGCGCAGAAACTCGAGCTGTTTCCGCGGGCTGACGCCGGAGGCGATGTTGTCGACCGAATTGACGTATCGTCGGACCAGATCCTCGTTGACGAGCCACGCTGCGAGCTTGGGGTTGGCGGAGAGATTGGCCGCCAGCTCCCGCACGACCGCGTCGCTTGTGCTGAGGGTGGTGCCGGCGAGACGTGCCGAGAGTCTCTCCTCGAGACTTGGGGTCGGCGTCGGCGCGGGCGCAGGCGTCGCCGCCGTCACCGTTTCCGCTGGTTCCCCACCGTCGCCGGGACGAAGCCACCAGATAACAGCCGCGATGACGATCACCAGGAGTGCGATGAAGATACCGATGATGGTGCGGTTATTCTCTGCCATGAAAGCCTCCGGCTACCAGGATACACGGATGCACAATACCCGCTACCGGAACTACATCCATAGCTTCAGATTTTCGGGTCGCAGCTCTCTGCCACGGCCACCACAGCTCAAGCAATATGCCGTAGGGCAGCAGAGAGCTGCGACCCGAAAATCTGAAAATGAGGTAACCATGGCCGGATGCCGAGTCAATTGAAGAACGAAACGAAGGAGGCAACGTGATCGACCCGCAACTGAACCTGTGGCCCGAGGATGAATATAACACCGAGCTGGTAGCCAACGTCCACCCGCCCGAGTGGCGGAATCCGACCCCCGACGGACGGTACAACCTAGTTGTCCTCGGCGGCGGGACCGCCGGGCTGGTGGCCGCGGCCGGGGCCGCGGGCATGGGCGCCAGGGTGGCCCTCATCGAGCGCCATCTATTGGGCGGCGATTGCCTCAATGTGGGGTGCGTGCCGTCGAAGGCCATCATTCGTTCGGCACACGCGGCTCACGACATCCGAACGGCCGGCCGCTTCGGCATTCGGGCCGGCGGCGAGGTCGAGATCGACTTCGAGGCCGTCATGGAACGTATGCGGCGCATCCGCACCGGGATCTCACCCCACGACTCTGCGAAGAGATTCTCCGAGCACTACGGGATCGACGTCTATTTCGGTGCGGTGCGGTTCACCGGCCAGGACACCGTCGAGGTCGAGGGCACGACCCTCCGCTTTGCCAAGGCCGTCATCGCCACCGGCGCCCGCGCCGCGGTACCGCCCATCCCCGGCCTCGCCGAGGCCGGGTTCCTGACCAACCACAACGTCTTCAACCTCACCGAGCAGCCACGCCGGCTGGCCGTTGTGGGCGGCGGGCCTATCGGCTCCGAGCTGGCCCAGACCTTCGCGCGTCTCGGCACCCAGGTAACGATCATCGAACAAGCGGACCAGTTTCTGCAACGCGAGGACCGGGACGCGGCCGAGATCCTGAGAGCTTCAATCGAGCGCGACGATGTCGTCGTACGGCTGTCCACCTCGTTGCAACGGGTGGAGAAGGTGGGCGATGACAAGGTATTGGTCCTGAAAACCGCCGACGGTGAGGAGAACCTCACCGTCGACGCAATCCTTGTCGGCGTCGGCCGCACGCCCAATGTGGAGGGGCTCGACCTCGAGACCGCCGGCGTCGAGTACGACCATCGAGGCGTGACCGTGAACGATTTCCTGCAAACCACCAACAAGCGAATCTACGCCTCGGGAGACATCTGCCTGCCCTACAAGTTCACCCACACCGCCGATGCGACCTCGCGTGCAGTGATCCAGAACGCCCTCTTTCCGGGTCCGAAGAAACGTCTCAGCAAGCTCATCATCCCCTGGTGCACCTACACCGACCCCGAGATCGCCCACGTCGGTCTCTACGCCCACCAGGCGGAGGAAAAAGGTATCGCCCTGGACACCTACGAGGTGGAGATGGCCGACGTCGACCGTGCGATTACAGACGGCGACACCGAGGGCTTCCTCAAGATTCACTGCAAAAAGGGGACGGACACGATCCTCGGCGCCACCATCGTCGCCCGCCATGCCGGCGAGATGATCTCCGAGATCACCACCGCCATGGCGGCCGGGATGGGTCTCGGATCCTTCTCCGGAGTCATCCACCCCTATCCCACCCAGGCCGAGGTCATCCGCAGGGCTGCAGATGCCTACAATCGCACCAAGCTCACACCGACAACTGCCAAGATTCTGAAGAGGTGGTTTTCGTGGACAAGGTAACCAACGTTTAACGTTGAGCGTTCAAACGTTTGAACGTTCGAATTAGAAGCCTTCCAAGACTGCGGTGACCAGTGCGCTCGAAAACTCCTTCGACAGCACGTCCATGGCCAGGTTCTGCCGGTCGAAGTAGTCCACTGCCCTCGGGTCGACGCCGTACGACGTGCGACGTGAAAATGCCTTGTCCTCCCACAGGACCTCCGGCTCGTCGCCGCGCACGTCCTTGAGCTGCACCCCCGCTTGCAGGCTCATCTGGTACTCGTTGGCGCGCCCCTGTTCGTCGTAGGAGACCGGGATGACCGCGAGCCGCTGGATCACACCCGACAGAACCACGTCGGCCTGATCGGCGGTGTCCACCAACCGCAGACGGCCACGACGCACCCACTCCAGGGTCATCTGTTCCATCAGCCGTTGGTCCATGTCCACCCACTTGGTCTGGTTTTTGAAGTTCTCCACATACAGGGTTTCGATGTCTTCAGGGAGAAATGAGGTCGTGCCCACGAGATGGTAGCCGCACGCAGAAAGCTCGAGGAGGAGGAGGAGCAGTAGGACGGTGATGCGGAGCGTGGAATTCACGGTTGAAAGGTAGCATAGGTGCCCAGCCGGTTTGAATTAGGAATTAGGAATGCCGGCCATCCCGCCTCGAGAAATTTCGAATTTCGAATTTCGAATTTCGAATTTGCCGTCCCCCAGCGGAATTTCGGATTTCGGATTTCGGATTTGCCGTCCCCAATCTGTATCCTCCTCCCGGAGCCCCCAATCGGCGTGGCGCTGTTGCGTAGGGCCTCGTCGCGAGGGCCGCGAGGCGTGGTCAGCTGGTGCGCGTTAGCGCGCCAGGTGGCTGCGTATCGCGGGCCGCAGCAGAGGCCCGGAGCGACAGCGGCGGGGGCAGCGAAGCCGCCGCGCCGACCTCGGGAGTAACAGGACAGGACCGCGCCCCGCGGAATCGGAGTGAAACGGAGATTCCGCGATCGCGACGAGTTTGGGCCTCTGGGTGCGTTTCTCCGACTGGAGCGAGGAGGGACAGACCGTCCGGTCGTCCCGACGAGTGGAGGGAGGAAAACGCGGCCAGAGGTCCGGAATCGGCGCGATCCCATAAAGGGAGGGGGGTGCAGCTCTGTTCGAATGCAGCCCGCCGGCGCGCCGAAAGCGCGTTCACCGGAGGTGCCTGGCATCCCGACATGACGTTGTCCTCAACGTCATGTCGGCGTGCCTGGCATCCTCTCGCGGCAGCGCCTCCCCGGGGCACAATCACGGACGCGGGCACGGAAACGGGCAGAGCCGCGGTCGCAGACCGCGGCTGGCGGGCGGAGACCGGTCAGGGCTTCTTTGACCGCTTGGCGCGGAGCTGCCGGATCTCGGCCATTCGCTCGCGGATCCGCGCCTCCCAGCCGAACTCTGTCGGGCTGTAGAAGCGGGTGCCGACCAATTCCTCCGGCAGGCACTCGAGGTCGGCGACCGCACCCTCCTCGTCGTGGGCGTAGCGGTAGCCCTCACCGTAACCCACGCCCTTCATGAGCTCGGTTGGCGCATTGCGAATCGCCATCGGCACTGCCAGACCCGGACGCCGTCCGACCTCGCGCTTGACCTTGCCGTAGGCCGTGTAGAGTGCGTTGGACTTGGCCGCGAGGGCGAGATAGACGGCTGCTTGAGCGAGCGCAAGCTCGCATTCGGGCATACCGACATGCTCCACCGTGCGCTCGACCGCCGCCACCTGCTCGAGGGCCCGGGGGTCGGCCATACCGATGTCCTCCGAAGCCATACGCAACATCCGTCGGACCACGAAGCGTGGGTCGGCTCCCCCCTCGAGCATCCGTCCGAGCCAGTAGAGCGCCGCGTCGACATCCGAGTTGCGAACGGCCTTGTGCAGCGCCGAGATGAGGTTGTAGTGCTCCTCGCCGCCCTTGTCATAGACCGCGATCACGTTCTGCGCTACCCGTTTCACAAGCTCCCTGTCGACCCTCTCAACGCCCTCGGAACGAGCCACGGCCGCCGCCAGCTCGAGGTGATTGAGCCCCTGCCGCGCGTCGCCGGCCACGATGGTGGCGATCAGCTCGAGGGCCTCGAGCTCGACCTTCGGGGCCACCTCGCCGAGGCCGTGTTCGCAGTCGGAGAGGGCGCTGCGGAGAATGCCGACGATCTGCTCGGGAGCTAGGGGATCGAGGATATAGACCTTCAACCTGGACAGCAGCGCGCGGTTCAGCTCGAAAGAGGGATTTTCGGTGGTAGCACCGACCAGGACGATGTCCCCCGCCTCGACGTACGGCAGAAAGGCATCCTGCTGAGCCTTGTTGAAGCGGTGAATCTCATCGACGAAGAGCACCGTCCGACGGCCCTCGGCGCGGCGCAGGCTGCGCGCCTCGGCCATCACCGCCCTCGCCTCCTTGACCCCGGAGAGCACCGCCGAAAACGTCACCATCTCTGCGCCGGCGGCGTCTGCGAGCAGGCGGGCGATGGTCGTCTTACCGGTCCCCGGAGGGCCCCAGAAGACCATCGACGGCAGTTCCCCGTCGGCCAGGAGCGAGCGGATCACCCCGCCCTCGCCGACCAGGGCCGGCTGCCCGACCACCTCGTCGAGACTCCGCGGACGCATGCGTTCGGCGAGCGGTCCGATCGAAGGATCGTCTGGGAACAACGTCGGCTGACCCACGCCTCAGCTCCTCACCGGGGTCAGGGAGGCGGCACGTTCGAGATCGAGCATGCGCACGTACGCCTGCATCAGGGATGAGCCGACGGTCACCGCCCCGTGCCCGCAGAGAACACAGGCATTCGCCCTCTCGAGCGCATCTGCTGCGGCGCCGGCCAGGGCAGGGCTCCCCTCCACAAAGTAAGCTGCGAAGACGATCTTGCCGAGCATCCGGCCGTGATCCTCGATGATCCGGGATCGGGGAAGACCGCCGGCGGCGTCCAACCGCAGCAGTCGCGGCGGATGGGCGTGGACCACCGCCCACACATCGGGCCGCCTACGGTAGAGCTCGAGGTGGAGGTGCACCTCGGAGGTCGCCCGTGCGGGTATCTCGGAAGCATCGACGGCGACCTCGATCAGCTCCTGGGGGTCGAGGCGACCGAGATTCGAACCGGCCGGCGTCACCAGGCACGTGGAGGCGTCGAGCCGGAGAGAGAGATTTCCTTCGCTCTCGTGCACCAATCCGGCGGCGGCGAGGCGTTCACCCGCAGCCACCAGCCGATTACGAACGTCATCCCTGCTCATTGTCCGACGTTGTCGCTTCCCGCTGACGGCAGAACTCGCTGCAGAAGACCCGGTCGTCACCGCTCGACAACGCGCGCCCGGTAGGGACGAAGGTCCCGCATGAGATGCACTCCACCAGCTCCTCGACGGTTTCCCGCGGGTCGCCAGACCGCTGCGTTCGGCGCCGGCGGGCTTCGGGGGAGAATCGGCTGAAGCTGTCGGCGCCCGGAGAATTTTCGGACATTCTGCGGCCGATCGCGGCGAGGATGCGCCACGCGACGAGGAGCACGACGACGAGGAGGAGTATTCGCTGCATGAAAGCCCTGCCACCAACAAAATGTTGGGAGGGGTCGAGTATACGCCACCATACGAATTCGGAATTAGGAATTAGGAATTAGGAATTCACCACGATACGGGCTGCGAGGCAAGGGCGCCTCCACTGGAGGTGCCTGGCATCCTCTCGGGAAGCGCGATGGCAAACGTGTCGCCTCGAAGCAGGAGCGCCTCACCGGAACGAGGCTCGGCCCAAAGACTCAAGACATATCCGGCGGGCGGAGACTGGAAGGCTGAAAGGCGAGCGGCATTCCTAATTCCTAATCTGCGAAGCACGATCAGCCGCCCTGGATTTCTTTTTCGAGGCCCGACAGATCGGGGATGTCGGGGTTCGTCCGCTTCAGCTCCTTGAGCCGCGCGAGCGCTTCAGCGGCCGCGTCGTGCTCGTGAAGGTCGAAGTTGAGGACGACAACCCTGTTGTACCAGGCTTGCCAGTGGTCGGGGGTGAGGGTAATGACCTTGTCGAGGAGCTCCAGACTCTCCTGCGGCCGCCCGAGATTCCGGTACACCACCGCCAGATCGGTCATGATGTCGGGATCGCCTGGCGACAGCACCAAGCTCTTCTCATACCATCCACTGGCTTCCTGCCAACGGCTGGCGTCGAAGTAGACGTTACCCATGGCCGCCATCAGACCGGCGTCCTCCGGGTTGTTATCGAGTAGACCCTGGATCTCGGAGACCTGCTGTCGCATTCGCTGCGCGTCAGCGCCGGAGGAATCGTCAACCGGAGGATGTCCCTCAGGAAGCGCCTCTGTCTGACCTGCCGCCGCTCCCGCGCCGAGCCGGAGAGCCTTACCCGGGGGGACCGGCTGTTGTTCGGCAAGGACATAACCGATGACGAGCCCCACCATTAGACCGATTACCAGAGTGAACCATGGACTACGATACATGCTGAACTTCCTCCATCAATGGCCTGAGAATTTCAGACCGGGAACAGGAGCGGGAACGATACCACGAACTACTCTTGATCCTCGCTGACCTTGCTCGCCGTCCAGTTTCCCCGCGACGGAAGGCCGCTGGCCAGCTGGGTCGCCTCCCAGTTTCCCTGCAGCCTGAGGTTGTCGCCCCGGCCCACGAGACGGCCGTAGAAGATGGCGGCGAACCCGATCTGCGAGTCGATCCGTTCCAGGCGCACCTTACCCGCGACGAAGGTACCGCGGAAGGATCCGGTGAAACCACCGGAGAGTGCATAGGTGCCGGCGACCAGGGTGCCCTGCTGCTGCAGATAGGCGAGACCGTCGTGACCCGGCTCCACGATCAACCGCCAGGTGCCATTGAGCGGCTCCTCGGCCGCACCGACCGCGGCGTCGAGGCGCCCGACCTCGACTTCGATCGCCGCCAGCATCTCTCGATTCTCGAGCATCGAACGCCGAAGCTGTTGGGACATCGAGAGCGCTGTCAGGAGCGTGGCCTCGACCTGCCGAAGCTCTTCGTCCCGGAGGCGCAGGCTGTCGACGGTCTCGCCCTCGCTCTGCGCCCGCAGGAGGCCCCCCGACTGCTGCTCCAACCGCGCCCACGACTCGCGCAGCTCCTCGCGCAGCTCGGCCATGTCCCGGATCTGCCCCGCAAGCAGAGTCTCGCGGATCCTGGCCTGCCCCCGCAGGCTGTCGGCCACCTGGGCGTCCACCGACACCGACGCAAGGAGCGTGATCAGAAGGACAACGAGGCCTCTCATGACGAACCTCCTTCGAATCGATTGATGATCGCCGTACCCACGAGGTCGCTCCAAACATTGGTCGCAGTACGCATCATGTCGAGCACACGGTCAATCGCAATGATCGTGCCGATACCCTCGAGGGGCAATCCCACGGCCTGCAGGACTACCACCAGCATCACCAGCCCGGCCATCGGGATTCCCGCCGCACCCACCGATGCAAGGAGCGCGGTCACCAACACCAGCGCTTGCTGGCCCAACCCGAGATCGACACCGTACATCTGGGCGATGGTCAAGGCCGCCACCGCTTCGTAAAGCGCTGTGCCGTCCATGTTGACGGTTGCGCCGAGGGGCAGCACGAAGCTCGTCACACCGCGGCGGTTGCCGGCTTCCTCCGAACACTCCATGCTCAGCGGCAGCGTCGCCGATGAGGAGGCGGTGGAAAAGGCGGTAGCAATAGCCGGCGCCATTTTGCGCGCGTAGACGAGGGGCTGTCGCCGCCCGAGCACCCATAGGATCGTGGGCAGGGTAACGGTTGCGTGGATCAGGAGGCCCGCACCAACGGTCACGAAGTAATAGCGCATATCCCAGATGATCCCCGGACCGCTACGCGCCACCTCGCGCGCGAGCAGAGCGAAGATTCCCACTGGCGCGAGCTTGACGATGGCAAGGGTCAGCGCCTGGATGATCTCGAGGATGCCGTCCACCACTCGTTGTACGGCGTCCACGTTGGGTCCGTTGAGGCGGGTCAGAAAGAGCCCGAAGAGGATGGCAAAGACGATTACCGGCAGCACCTCGCCCGCAGCCATCGCGGCCACGATGTTGTCGGGAACCATCCGCAGAAGGAACTCGGGAAGGGTCTGGGTGGCAGTGGAGAATCCCTCCGGAAGGTGCTCGGTCCCGGCGAGGTTGAGGTGGGCGCCCGGATGGATGATGTTGACGAGGGTGAGGCCGACGGTGATCGCAAGGGTGGTCGAAACGGTGTAGTAGATCACGGTACGGATGCCTACCCGGCCCACCGAACGGGCGTTGCCGAGGCTCGCGATACCGCTCACCAACGAGGTGAAGATGAGCGGGATGATGATCATCTTCAGTAGGCTCAGAAAAAGATCGCCGAGGAAACCGATGCTCTCAGCCGCCGCCGGCGCCAGCCAACCGAACACAACGCCTGCGACGAGGGCGAAGAGCACCTGCCAGTGAAGTTTGAGATACCAGGGTCGAGTATTCGCGCTGTTGTCGCCCATTCACCCTCCGCGTATCGCGTTGCAGCAGAGGATACCATCCGTGCTGATTGCGGCGGCAATTTTTGCTGCGGAAAATCACGAAAGGGAGGGGATAAACCCCTCCCCTACAAAGAAAACCGTAGGGGCGGGGTTTATCCCCGCCCGTCCAATGAGTGTTTTTGCATGAGTCTGAGCTAATAGCTAATTGCTAACAGCTAATGGCTGGGTCCGACCCTACTCGTCATCCTGCTTGACGACGTTTCCGAGGGCGTCCTCCACCCGCTGCTCGACCTTTTCCGGGGTCTGGCCCTCCACCTCGGCGACCTCGAAGACAAGCAACTGGCGGGCGTGATCGTACATCTTGCGCTCCCGAAAACTGAGAGTCTTGCGGCCAGCCACCTCGGCCAGGCACAGGAGCACGTCGACGATCTCGTCCAGCTCTCCGGTCTTGATCCGCTCGAGGTTGGCCCGATAACGGTCCTTCCAATCCTCGGCATTGTCGCTCTCAGAACTCTTGAGCCGCCGCATCGCCCGCCGTGCGAGCTTCTTCTCCGCGAGCGGCCGCAGACCAACCCGCTCGGAGTTGGTGATCGGCACCATGACCTTCGATTCAGAGCTGACGAGGCGCAGGTGGTAGCACTTCATCTTGGTGCCGGCGAGGACCTCGTTGGAGATGCTCTCAACGGTCGAAAGGCCCTGGCTTGGGTATACCACCTTGTCGCCGACCTTGAACTGCACTCCCTCCCCTTTCATGAACGATTCAGCTTAGCACGGAATTTTGCTAACCCTGGTCGGCGCGGCAGTGGGGGCAAACCAGGGCGCCCGGACGGATCGGCTCGCCGCAGTGGACGCACGCCACCCGCCTGCGGTCGGTCGCGCGAATCGTAACCGCAGAGAGGGTCACAAACCCGACTAGCGCGAGGGCCGACAGCGGCGGCGCCACCAGCGCGGTTCCGGAGAGGGTCGCCGATGCGCCGGCCTCGCTCACCGATGCGAGCTTCCCGGCAGTTTCGTGCGCGTCCTCTGCGAGGTCGCGGAACGGCCGTCGAACCTGATTGCGCAGCCAGTGGACACTGGCAGCGGTGCCACCGCCGAGAACCCCCGAGGTCCCGAACCGGACGAGATCGCTGTCAAGCCGCCCGGTGACCGCTGCAAAGGCGAGAAACCCGGCCACCATCTTCGGCAGATAGGCCGCCACGTCCGAAAAACGGCCCAGGTCCGGGTGGGCGTCGACCACGATCTCGACCACCACCAGCACGGCAAGTACAGCCATCACCGCGGGATCCGCAATCCAGGCGAATCGATCGGCGAGAGCGAA
>JAOZUP010000068.1 GCA_029938595.1 Thermoanaerobaculales bacterium
TGAAGAGAACCGCGTCGGCGTAGCGTGAATCCTCGAGATACCAAGTGAGCAGACGGCTGTGGTCAGGGTGGAGGCGCACGTAAACCGAGTCCAGGATCACTGTAGCGTGGGGCCAGCGATCAAGGACCGCGTCGACGAACGCTCGCATCTGTTCCGGCGGAAGTGTGCGGCCTGTGGGGTTGTTGATCGGCATCAGATAAACGCCGTCGATGTCGACGTTGTCGGGCACCTGACTGAGGTCCTCAGGCCTCGGGTCCATATCGGCACGGCCCGGCGGTATAAACACCACCTTCATCCCAAGCAAAGCCATTTGGTCCATCGGGCAGGTGAACGTCGGGATGGGCACGAGCACGGTGGCCGGGCTCCCCGTTCCGATGCGGATTCGGCGTGCCTCCGCCACACCCTGGAGGGCGGCCTGCAAGGCCTGGTTGCCGCCGTGGAAGACCATGATCTCCGGCGGTGAGTGGGCCTCGTTGGCAAAGTTGATGCCGACCTGACGCGACCACATGGCACCCCAGGAACCGGTCACCAACGGGTAACCGATGGAGTCGACGTTGTAGCCCATGGGGTGGGCGCTGAGCTGACGCACCCAGCCGCCCACGTACTCGAAGGCGGCCATGAGCACACTGTACCAGTCGTGCCGCAGGCAGGGGTCTTCCGGATCATCGACCGGAACCGTGCGCCGATCAAGGTCGCCAATTGCGGAGGCGAGGTCGTCGTAACCCATGGCACGCATGGCATTGACCGTGCGGCTCATGAGCCGGATCGGGGCGCTTGAGTAAAGATCCTTGAAGGAGTTGAAGACCTCCAGCCGGACCTCGCGTTCGCTTCGCGCCATAGCTGCCCCCTTGTAGCCCGGTCTTCTCGCCGGGTGTCTACTGCGGCCGGCGCCGCACCGCACCCAACGGCGTTTTCTCGTCTCGGGGTACTCGACGTACTTTCGAGTACGCCTCCGCGCCCCTCGGATCGAAAACCCCACAGGGAACGGCACCTCGCCGCCCTCGTCACGAAACCCGGTGAGAAGACCGGGCTAGTTGGCATGGTACCCGGCGCGTCGCCGAGCAGCAAGGAAACCGTGTTCAAGCCTGCAGCACGCGTTCCCGCAAGCGATTCAAAAAGTCCTGTTCCTTCGGCGTCAGCGCCTGCGGCCCCCAGGTCTCAATCTTGACCCGGATGCGCTCGAACTCGCGCGCCTCCTCAGGGGTCAGCCCAGGCGCGTCCCCGACCGGAGGTCGGTGCGCGCGGGCGCTCGGGGCCGGACGCGTCGCTCGCAGCCAGAAGAAGTACATCAGGGCTCCGGCAAGCGCACCGCCGAGGTGGGCACCGTGACCGATGGGCAGACCGCCGCCCCGGCTCTGCGCCACCAAACCCCAGAGGTCGATACCGACGAAGGCGAGCACGCCCGCGAGGGCTGGCACCGGGATGACTCCGAAGAGCAGGATTTTGTGGCGGGGAAAGTAGAGGGCATAGGCCAGGAGCAGGCCGCTGACCGCTCCCGACGCCCCGAGAGCGGGAATGTTACCGTCCCCCATAATCAACGATGACACCGCGCAGTGGCTGAGCGACGAGGCCACGGCTGCCACCAGGTAGAAGACGACGAAGATGCGGGTCCCCCACAGCCGTTCGAGCACGGTGCCGAAGCTCCACAGAACGAACATATTGATGGCCACGTGCCAGAGCTCGTTGTGGGAGAAGGCGGCGGTGACGAGGGTCCACACATAACCGTGCATGAGGCGCGTGGTGCTGACGAGGAAGTTGACCACCATGAAGTCCCCGAGGCCGGGAACCACGGACGCCGCCTGCCAGGCGAGGAAGACCAGCACGTTGATACCGATGATCACCGACACCGCCGGCGTGCGCAGCATGCGCCGGCGGGGTTGTCGCGGCGCGGGCGGCCCGCCGCTGCGGGGTTCGAATAAACCATCCATGGAACGCCCGCATTATGCCAGAAACCGACGCCCCGTCCCCATGGTAGCCTCGAATATACCGATGGAGGTCGACCATGAGCCGTTACGCCCCATGTCTCGCGCTTCTTCTCATGGCGGTGCTCGCCGCATCCAGCGCCACCGGCTCCGACTTGGAGGACCGTCTCGAGCGCGAGCTCAGAGGCGCCTGGGGAATCCTCGAGGTGGAGGTCTACTCAGCCTGCAGCGGCACCTACAGCGACAACACCGTCGGCGCGGCCGGGGTCGCCAGCAAGGCGGGCCATCGCTTCGAGCCGGGAGAGCTGGTCAAGATCGACAAGATCAAGGTGAAACGGCAGCGGGTGGATCTTCTCCTGACCCTCGCGGCGCCGATTCGAATATCCCGCATGGATGGGCCGTTCGAGCTTTTTGATGAGCGGGAGTGCAAGGTCCAGCTGATCTTCCCAGTACCGCGGGAACACGTGAAGAGCGGCGATGCCGGGGCCCTCCTCGAAACCGTCCGCACCACCATCACCCTGTGGCCCTCCCTCACCGACGCACTGGAGTCGGAGGTCTGGAACGGGCGCGAGCTCGAGGCGCTACCCGACGATTACGCAGAGACGCTACAGCACCACTCGGTATGGAAGGCCGAGCAAACCAACATCACGGTTCAGATAGGCGTCGACCAAGCCCTCGCCGCGGCCGCCGATATCTCCGAGGACCTGAGCAACGACCCGGATTATCTCGCGGGCTTCGCGGAGGGCGCCCAGAAGATGAGCTCTCTCACCCTCAGCGATTGCTCCTCCCTGCTGGGCGCTTCGTACACGGCCTACCGTAAGAAAGCACCCAAGGACCGGCCGAGACGCTGGCGCGACGGCTGGGAAAACGGCCAGGAGCTGATCTTCAACGTGCTGATCGCGAACCGCTTGCAGGGCTGCTTTGTGCCTGTGCCGCCGGTATCGGCGCCGTGATCATCGCCGGCCTCCAGCTCGACATCGTCTGGGAGAACCCGGCGGAGAACTTCCGCCGCACCAAGGTCCTCGCTCGCGAGGCAGTCGATCAGGGGGCGCGGGTGCTCGCGCTGCCGGAGCTCTTTGCCACCGGCTTTTCGATGCGCTCCGAAGCGATGGCGGTCCACGCCGCCGAGGTGCGGGGCTTCCTCACCGACACGGCTGTCCAGCACGAGGTGTGGGTGATCGGCGGCTATGCCGAGCCCGGGGTCGAGCGGCCGGCCAACGCCTGCGGCATCTTCGACCCGAACGGCGACGAGGTCCTCCACTACCGCAAGATCCACCCGTTCTCGCTCGCAAGCGAACCCGAGCACTACGAGGCCGGCCGCGACCTTTTCACCCTCGAAATCGAGGGTGTGCGGGTGACGCCCCTGATCTGTTACGACCTGCGCTTCCCCGAGCTCTTCCGAACCGCCGCCACTGCCACCGACCTGTATGTAGTGATCGCCAACTGGCCGACCCGCCGTGCGCATGCCTGGCGCACCCTGCTCGCCGCCCGCGCCATCGATGATCAGGCCTGGGTGCTCGGCGTCAACCGGGTCGGCAAGGCCGAAGGTCACCCCCACCGCGGCGACACCAGCCTCCTTGACCCCTGGGGCAAGGTCGTGGCAACCCTGGCCGACACTCCGGGCGTGGTCACCGGCAAGGTGGACCCCGCAGTGGTCACCGACGCGCGTAAGCACTTCTCCTTCCTCGACGACCGAAGACCGGAGGTCTACCGCCGACTCGAAGACGGTGCCCGAACCCGCCCACCCAAGAAAACCGCAGATCACGCAGATAAACGCAGATGACCGCTCCCGAGATTCAAGCACGTGGCGAGGTCCCGACCGTCGTCAAACGACGGCCAGAGACCGCTGGGTCGGGCCATCGCTCCGATAGCAAGCGATCGTCGCAGTGGCCAGGCCCAGCGGTCTGCGCTCTCGGAGCGCGCAGACCTCGCCACTCTCCATCTTCTGTTGCTGGATGGACGGCGCCCCCCCTTTCCAAACAGGAGAGGGGCGAGGCGGAACCGACGCGCCCCGGGGGCGCGTCAACCGGTGGGAAGTATGGCTGCGACGAACGCTCGCGTTCGGAGTAGGCATGCTTCCCACCGGTGGTTGGCGATCGTCAGATCGCCGACTGTTCCGCCGACAATCGAGGGTACGACCTATCTGTTTCTGCCAGATCTTCCTTGCGTATCTGCGCTCATCTGCGTGATCTGCGGTTTCATGCGATGGGTGGGAGGCCTTCGTGTCTTCGTGTTTGTGACGTGAGTCCGGTGGATCTGGAATATTCACGGTCGTGCGTGCGCTACGCTGGTGGGAGCTTTATGACAACCACGGTCACGGTCAAGGTCTATTTCGAGGCGGCGCACCGGCTGCACAACCCGGCGCAGTCGGACGATTGGAACCGTCGCGTTTTCGGCAAATGCAACAACCCGCACGGGCACGGCCACAACTACGTGATCGAGGCCGCGGTCACTGGTGAGGTCAATCCGGAGACCGGTTACGTCATCGACATGAAAGACCTCAAGGCCGTCCTCAACCGGGTGGTGGTGGCCGAGGTCGACCACCGCCATCTCAATATCGAGGTCGACTGGCTCTCGGACATCATCCCGACCGCCGAGAACCTGGCCCGTACGTTTTACGAGCGCGTCGCGCCGGAGCTGCCCAAGGGCATCGAACTGGCGTCGATCACCGTCCACGAAACGGACCGCAACAGCGCCACATTCTCAAATTCTTAATTCTTAGTTCTCAATTCTCGATGCCGGTCCACCGACGAGGTCCGAGGGATGGCGTCCGTAATTAAAAACTCAAAACTAAGAACTCAAAACTAGCCGACGGCGGTGCCGTCGGCAGCGTATTCCTTCAGCACCGGTTCGAGACTTTTCCAGAAGTCGGTATCGGCGACCATCAGCGTCCCGAGATACACCAGGGCCTCGTGCTCCCTGGCCTTGATCAGATCGCGGGCTGCGGTTTCGACCTTTTCCGGATCAGGTCCTTCAAAGTCGTCCGGTAGATCAAGCGCGCCGTCGTCGTGGGGCAGACCGACAGCGTCGAGATACTCCACCATCAGCGGCCGGCGGTCCCCCATGTGGAGGTGGAAGAGGTATTGGAAGAGCACGGTCTCGGGCAGCGCATCGGCAAGCCGTACGAGCCGCCCTGCAACCCTTTCGGCCGACAGCTGGCGCACCGACTGCGAACGGAATTTGAGATCCTGGGCAAGGGCGACCTCGATGGCCGACCGGCTCTCGCGATCAGCCTCGTTCCAAAACGCGACCGCGGCCGCCTTTTTCTCGTCATCGTCCATCAGCTCCCAGACCGCGTACGGCCCGCGCTGCTCCACCGCCTCCATCAAAGTCAGTTGATCAGCCATCACCTACCTCCTCGTCGAAACCACAGGGTACCTCAACCGGGAATCATGCGCGCTGCAGAATGCGCGGGCATTCCGAATTCCTAATTCCTAATTCCTAATTCTCAATTCTTAATTCCGAAATCCGAAATCCGAAATCCGAAATCCGAAATCCGAAATCCGAAATCCGAAATCCGGCTAAAGCTTGTACTCCGCCTCATCGATCACAACAACGGTGCGGCCGTCCGGGTGGACAATCACCGCGCGCTCGACCTGGATGGGATTGCCCTCGGCATAGACGATATCCTGGTGGACCACGTTGCCGGGGTCATCGAACGCATCCACGCCGACCACCCCACCGAGGTGGTCCGAGCGGCCAAAGGCCCAGTGGAAGCCCGCCTTCTCGTCCTCGAGTACCGAGCCCGTAACCTCTGCTCTGTCGTTGACTCCGAATGCGACCTCGGCGATGTTGGAGCGCGCCGGGTCGGCGTCAAAGAAGGCGGCGTAATAATCAGCCACCAAACCCTCGCCCTCGATCCCCATGATGACGTTGGCGGCGACGTGGAAAAGGACCAGCTCATCCTTCTCCATCACCGGAATCGTGCCGGCGGTCCACGACGGCACGGCCTCGTGTTCGCCCTCGTAGGGAACGATGAAGGTCTCGCCCGATGGTAGATTGATGATGCGGTCGCCCTCCTTGCCGCGGGGCAGAAAGCCGTCATCCATCTCCGCCTGGCGGTGGCGGAGATCGAACCAGCAACGGTGGCCTGTAGAGAAAATCACGTCGCACAGCACCGCCCCCTGCATGACATCGAAGATCGCCTTGCAGTGTGCGGCCACCTTCGAGTAGTCGGCGGCGAGGGCAGTGCCTTCCATCCGCTCCTCGACCCCCGGCATCGAGGCGGCGCGGAAATCTTCCTCTGCATCGGCGAGTTGGGCCAGCGGCGCGGTCGCCGAGAACTCGGTCATGGCGACCGCCAGGGTCGAGGCCCGTAACGCCTCCTCGAGATCGACCTCGTCTTCGCCGAGACGTGCCTTCTCCGGCAGATCGGCGTTGTTGGCGCCGGTGGCCGGGAATTCAAGCAGCGGCTGGACGGTGAAGTCCCGCTCGGCGGCGAGCTCGGCCATCGCCGCGCGCCACCGCTCGGCCATGACGCGCCGGGCCGACCATCCTTCGTGGTCGGGGATCTCGTCGGTCGGAAGGTCAACGACGAAGGTCACTACCTCGCCGGTTTGGGGATCGAAAACGTCGGTCAAGAGCTTTTTTACGTCAAGCATGGGCCGCTCCCTTTCCACGGTCAGGACCGCCGCAGAATTGTACTCCCGCAGCGGCGGTATTATCCTGCGCCTTATGACAAACCACGAGATCACCGCAGCCGTCGTCGGAACCGGCCACCTCGGCCGCCATCACGTCCGCATCCTGGCGGGCATGGACGGAGTGCGCTGCCTTGGCGCCTACGACGCCGACCGCGAGCGGTTGGTCGACATCGCAGCCGAGCACGGCGTCGCGGCTCTGGCGTCTCTCGAGGAGGTGTCCGAGGCCGACGCGGTGGTCGTCGCCACGCCTACCGTCGCCCACCGCGAGGTCGCGGGCGCGTTACTCGAGGCCGGTTGCCACGTGCTGGTCGAGAAACCGATCACGACCACCGTTGCCGAGGCGGACGAGCTCGTGGCGATGGCGGAGAACGCCGACCGCATCCTCGCCGTCGGCCACGTCGAGTACCACAACCCTGCTGTTCAGGCCGCCCTTGGGCTTGCCAATGACGTCCGATATCTCGAGAGCCAGCGGCTCTCTCCGTTCACCGCGCGCTCGATCGACGTCGACGTCATCCTCGACCTGATGATCCACGACCTCCAGATCACCCTCGCGGTGGCCGGCTGCCAACCGTCGGAGATCCGCGCCGTCGGTGTGCCGGTTCTGACCAAAAAGGTCGACCTCTGCCACGCATGGATCGAGTTCCCCGGCGGGCTGGTCGCAAACCTCACTGCCAGCAGGGTGTCGGCCGAACGCATCCGCAAGCTCCGCCTCTTTGCCCGCGAGGCGTACTTTTCCATCGACTACGCCGATCAGAGTCTGTCGTCGGCGGAACTCGTACGCGGGCCGGAGGGCATCGACATCGTGCCCCAGCAGGTGGAGGTTGCCAAGGAGGAGCCGCTCAAGGCCGAGCTCGAGTCCTTCATCGCCGCCTGCCGCGGCGAGGCCGCACCGATCGTCGACGGCCGTACCGGCGCTGCGGCCCTGGCGGCCGCAATAACTATCCGGAATTGTGTCGAAAAACGTTGAAACGTTCCAACGTTCAACCTTGTGCACCGGTTCAAAAAACTGGCGGAGGAAAAAGATGCAACCTGGGTTTCAGCTGCTCGACAACGATCTGGCAGAGCGCATCATCACCGAGGCGAAGACCGTGCTCGCCGAGGTCGGGGTCGACATCAATGATGAGCAGACGCGGAATCTGCTGGCCGACCACGGCGCCGGCGTGGACCGTGCCGACGGTCGCGTACGAATCGGTGAAAGCATGGTGGAAGCGGCGCTCGATTCCGCACCCCGGTCGTTCTCGCTGTATAACGTGCTCGACGAGGAGACCCACCTCTTTGAAGGACGGCGGACCCACTTCACGCCCGGCTCGGCGGCGATCAACATCCTCGACCGTTTGTCGGGTGAGATTCGGCCCGCCGTCACCAGCGATCTCGTGGCCCTCGCCCAATTGGTGAGCGGCCTCGAACGGTACGACGCCCAGAGCACGGCAATGGTCGCCTCGGACGTGCCCGAGGCTGTTTCGGACAGCTACCGCCTCTTCCTCGGTCTGCTGCACTGTGAAAAGCCGGTCGTCACCGGCGCCTTCACCATCGAGGGCTTCTCGGTCATTCGCGATCTGCTGCTGGCGGTGCGCGGATCTGCCGACGAGCTGGCGGCGCGGCCGGTGGCGATCGTTACCTGCTGTCCCACCTCGCCCCTGCGATGGACCAACGAGGGCAGCCGCAACCTGATGGACTGTGCCCGGCTGCGCATCCCGGCGGAGATCGTTCCGGTGCCTCTGACTGGCTTCATGGCCCCCGTGACCCTGGTCGGTACCCTGATCCAGCACACCGCCGAGGTCCTCTCCGGAGTGGTCATCGCCCAGCTCGTCCAACCCGGCACGCCCCTGCTCTTTGGCGGCTCACCGGCGATCTTTGATGTTCGCTACGAGACCACCCCCATGGGCGCGGTGGAGACCACCATGCTGACCTGCGCCGCGGCCGAGATCGGCCGCCGCCTCGGGCTGCCAACGCAGGGCTACATCGGGCTGTCGGACTCCAAGGCCCTCGACGCCCAGGCCGGGCTCGAGACCGGAATCGGCGCGACCCTGGCCGCACTGACCGGCATCGACAACGTCTCCGGCCCCGGGATGCTCGACTTCGAGAGCTGCCAGAGCCTCGAGAAGCTGGTGGTGGACCACGAGATCTGCCTCATGACGGATCGCCTGAGGGCCGGCATCGAGCCTCGCGAGGACTTCCCGTCGCGACC
This sequence comes from Thermoanaerobaculales bacterium, assembly GCA_029938595.1. GTDB lineage: Bacteria > Acidobacteriota > Thermoanaerobaculia > Thermoanaerobaculales > Sulfomarinibacteraceae > Sulfomarinibacter. Next base: position 8,751 of record JAOZUP010000068.1, read on the forward strand.
ACTCTTTGAGGAGCTCCTCGCCGAGAAACACCTGCTGATCGCCGACCACACCCGGCGCCACCTGCGCTCGGAGCTCACCTTCCCCGGCCCCGTCGTCGACCGCACGAGCCGCGCGCGGTGGCTGGAGGAGGGGGCCGCGACCCTCGGCGATCGGGCAGCTCGGGAGGTTGATCGGATCATCGCCGAGTACACGCCGAGCCGCATCGATGACGATGTTCGCAGGGAGCTCGAAGAGGTCATGACCACGGCCGCTCGCGCCCACGGCATGGACACCCTGCCGGAGCGGTAAAAAACACCTCGAGCCCACCCGCCCGGATTGAACCGCAAAGAGCGCGAAGAACGCAAAGGTCGCGCTAAGTGTTTTGAATATTTTCTTTGCGACCTTTGCGCCTTTGCGGTTCAAGAATTATTACCACCCACCAGCTGCGACCGCTCCACCGGCGGCAGCTCGTCCCACGACGATGCCAGCCAGCTCACGCCTTCGAGGAAGGCGCGGGCGCGGTCCGTCTTAGGGCACACCGAGCGCACCAGCTCCCAGAAGGCCGGTGAGTGGTTGAGGTAGAACGTGTGCGCCAGCTCGTGCGCGACCACCGCCTCGAGCACCCAGGGAGGCATATGGCGGAGCGCGGCATTAAGTCGGACGACACCGGTCTGACTGCTGTAGCTGCCCCAGCGAGCCGTTTGGTTGGTGACGAAACGAACCTCGGCCACCTCGGGAGGATCTGAAAACCGGGCGGCCACCTTGCGTGCGATCCTCTCGGCGCCGCCATCGGAGTTCACGACCTCCGCGCGGGATCGGCGAACCAGCCGTCGCGCCAGCTGGAGAATCATCTCGTCGAGCTCTTCCGCCGAGACTCGATGTGGTGCGCTCACCAACAGGGTCTTCCCGCGGAGCCGGGCGTTGATGTTCTTCACCCGCTTACGCACCAACCTCAACTCGAGGGCCACGCCGTCGACATCCAGCATCCGCGCTTGGTCTGCCATGGTCAGCATGCTACCGGAACTCATGAATCGTCGGTCACCACGACGATGGCGGTACTCACTTAGCGTGGCGACGACGTAGAATACGCGTCGATGTCTGCTCAGCCTGTCCAGAACCATAATTCGCCGAACAGTCCCTCGCTGATGAGCCCAGTATCGTCCATCGGTCTCGGCCTGGTGTTGGTGCTCGCTCTGGTCGTGCGCCTGACGCTGCTCGCCGGTAACGTGGCGGATCACCCATGGTTCTTCTTCCAGGACCTCGAGAAGGTCGAGGCGGAGATCTCGAGCCCAGACACGCCGTATATGAACTCCTTCGGTTTCGAGGCCTCGAACATCGCCCATGCATGGGTGTGTGCAGGCCAGGGATACGCGAGTCCATTCGGCGGCGCCACGGGACCAACGGCGTGGATTGCGCCCGGTGTGGTTGCCGTCTACGCACTCTCGTTCGCGCTGTGGGGATGCTTCACATTCAACTCCATTCTCTTTGTTTTCTCGATCGCGATGGTGGTCTCTCTCATCACCACTGTTGTGGTATTCCGGATCGGAGAACGGGTCGGAGGCGACCCCAATATCGGTTTTCTGGCGGCGCTCTTCTTCGCCTGCCTCCCTTACGAGGCGTGGATCTTCCAGATCGCCGGGCATCTCGACCTCAACCTCCAGGTGCTGTGGTTCGCCGTCCTCCTGTTGGCGGTCCTGCGCGCGATGGATGGTGAGAGAGGCGGGTTCGAACTCGGAGCGACGTCGGCGTTGGCGGCCCTCTTCAACCCGGGCCTACTTCTCTGTACTGCCGTCGGGTTTGTGCTCACGATGCGCGGGAGATCCCGGCGAGAGATCACGCGTTTCACCCTACTTTTTGCCGTTGCACACATTCTGATCCTCGGACCCTACGTGGTCTTCCAGAGCGCCCGGCTCGGTGGCTTCGTGCCGGTCAAGTCCAACGCCGGGTTCGAGCTCTACCTCGGCAACACTCGAGAGGCTCGCGGTGTGCTCCAGAACATCGCCTTCCAGGCCTACCACCCGAGCCAGAACGCAACTGAGTTTGTTCACTTCGGCGAGGTCGGCGAGATGGAGTATGTGCGCGATGCCAAGCGGCGGTTCCGTGAGGATTTCCGTATCCGGGATTTCGTCCACAACACGGTGCGGCGCACCTTCTACTTCTTCTTTGCCTACGAGGTAAAGCCATGGGATTCCTCACCGTGGGTGTCCGCGATCAAGGCGGCCATGTGGGCGGTACCCGCCTTTTCCTTGATCGCGCTTGTGGTGGCTCGCCGGGGGCGTCTCGAGGCCGCCGAGGGCGCCGTACTGCTCTTCACCCTGGCCTACGCCATTCCTTACCTGTTCACCGGAGTGATGGAGCGATACCGGATTCCGATGACGTCGGCGGTGGCACTGGCGTTGGCCCTGCTGGCTTGGACCCTGATCGAATCATGGGGTCGGGGAGGATCCGGGAGCGCGGGGCCATGAAGCGGGATTCGCCGCTCAGACCCCCGGTCAATCGACGTAGCCGAGGGCGCGTAGCGCCCCGATTTCCTCGGAGGAAAGCTCGCGGGCTTCCTCCTGTTGATCTCCCCGGAGCAGACCACCAGCTGTTATGAACTCGAGGAGTTGGCGGTGCATTTCGACCACCAGCTCAGGATGTGTCAGGGAAAGATCCTCATACTCAAAGGGATCCTCGGCAACCGAGAACAGCTCGACCTCACCTCTGCCGTGATCGTAAAGAGTGCTGTTCCCGTCACGAAGACTCCGGTGATGGCCGCGGTGAATCCATGGCTCCTCGCTGAAAACGAGCCGGTTATTCACCACGGCGGAATCCTGAAGAAGCGGCAGCAGGCTCTCGCCCTCCATGTGGGGCGCTGTCTTTACCCCAATGAGGTCGAGAATAGTCGGGCCAACGTCGATCAGCGACACCAGGCTCTCGACTTCGATGCCGCGCGGTAAGCCCGCAGGCCAGAAGAGAATCAATGGGACGTGCAGGGTTTCCCGGTAGAGCATTTTGTGCAGCAGATCGCCATGTTCGAGGAACTCCTCGCCGTGGTCTGAAAAGACCACCACCAACGTGTTGTCGAGCAACCCGTCCTGGCGGAGATCCTCGAAGAACCCGTGCAGGACATCGTCGGTGTAGCGGATCCCACCGTCGTACAGCGCCACCAACTGTCGGAGATCGTCGGGGCCCACCGAAGCCGGGTCGGGGCTGGCGTTGTTCGTACGCCAGAATGCATGGTGAAGACCGTTAAAGCCGGCTCCCCCGGTAATTGTCCGTAATTTGTTCTTGTCCCCAACAACCCATCCCTGATACTCAGAGGAAAATATTTCGTTATACGGCGATGGTGGAAGGTACGGATCATGGATCTCGTAGGTGTGGATGAAGAGGAAACACGGCTGATCCGAGTTACGGCGGAACCAGGCGCGAATCTCGTTCATCTTCCATGGGTTGATGTCACCGAGATTCTCGGTGAATCGATCAAAGCCCTGCGCGAATCCCGCTTTTCTCGTGACCTGTCCTCCACCGGTCCACGCCGCGGTTCGGTACCCTGATCGGCTGATGATTTCGGACAGGAGATCGAGGTCGCGGGCCACCGGATAGACGGTTGGTGGGCTGGTCTTGTATGCGAAGTGTACCCCGTGAATGGATGGGTAGGTCCCGGTGAACAAGCTCATGTGCGAGGGCGCGGTCTTTGGTGACTGGCTGTAGGCACGTTGGAAACGGACCCCGGACCGCGCGAGAGCGTCGAGGAATGGCGAGGTCGGCCGATCGTACCCCCAGGCGCCCAGGTGATCGGCCCGTAAAGTATCGAGTGAAATCAACAACACATGTGGTCGCTGGTTCGGCTGCACGCCATCGACCGGTCCACCTGCCGCAGTACCCTCGCTGACCGCTGAGGCAAAATCTCCGACCCAGGTCGGTGTGATCTTCTCGACGCTCTCGGGTTGGTTTTCCAGGGCGACGTGATCATGAGTCACGGGCTGAACACACGCAGTCAGCACCAGGACCAGTGCCAGGCACATCGACCAAGGCCTGCCAAGGCGGAGGTTTCGGCCTATCGACGGCCAGCGGGTTCTCGCGGTCCACCACACGGCCTCAGCCTACCAAAACCCGGTGTCTCATCCCGCGACGTCTATACTGCCGCTCGGATGAACGAACGGGACATCGAAATCTCCGTCATCATCGCCACGGTTGGGCGGGCGGCTCGGCTCGAGCAGTCACTGGATGGGTTCGAGCGGCTCGACCCGGAGACGCCGCCGTTCGAGGTGATCGTCGTGGTCGACGGCGAGGACCCGGCGTCACGGGCAGTGTGTGAGAGGCCGCGGACCTTTCCCGTCCGCGTGCTGAGCCAGGAGCGCGCCGGGCCCGGACCGGCGCGGAACCTGGGAGCGGAGGCGGCGC
>JAOZUP010000069.1 GCA_029938595.1 Thermoanaerobaculales bacterium
ACGTAGCCCATCGCCGGCGCCAGCACCAGGAGGAGCGGCGCCCACCACAGACCGAAACGTCGGGGTCTCGTCACTGTAGGGCTTCCTCGAGCTCGCGGAACTGCCATTCAGGGGCCGACACGAGCTCTCTCTCGTACGAGTTGAGACCCGGCCTAGCCCTTAATGCGGCCGAATCACGAGCCTTCCCGAGCGCCAGACGGGCCGCCTCCACCTGCCCACGATCAAGCTCGAGGCGGGCAATGAAGAGCCACACCCGCGCCGCATGAGGCTCCGCCTCGATCGCTCGATGGGCCAGCATCACCGCGGACCCAAGGTCGCCCACAGACCGCTCGAGCCTGGCCCACTCCAACCAGTGCCACGGCTGGTGCGGCTCGAGCTCGGTGGCCCGCGCAAATGCCTCCTGTGCACCCTCGACGCTGTCCGGCCAGGGTCCAAAATTCGTCACCACCCAGGTCTGGACGATCCCCAGCTCGCCCCACAGGGCGGCGGAGGACGGCCGGACACGGACCGCGCGCCGGCTCCGCGCGATCGCCTCGCCGGCTGCCTCCCAGGTCCAGCTCTCCCGCCGGACGAGAACACGCGTTCGCCAATACAGCGGCTCCGCATACCAGGGTTCGGCGCGGAGACATCTTTCGGTCAACGCGACATCCGGCGGCCCTGCGCGCCACATCCAGCGCGCCCACGAGGGCTCGACCATGCCCCACAGCATGATGTATGCAACCGCAAGAGCCGCGACCGCCGGTGCAGCCCTGCGGCCCGGCCGAAGTTCTCCGACCGGGGTGATTCGAGTCGATGGCGCCTCCTTCAAGCCGAGCACCACCGCCCACCACCAGAGAACGATGTCGGCAGTGATCAGATCGTGGAAGAGGGTCATCACCACCATCACCGCCAGCGCCGCACGAAGAGGAACCGACTCGAACGCGCCGCGGGCGCGCACCGCCGCTCCCCACGCGAGAACCGCCGTCAGCGCGGCGGCGAATCCCACGACCCCCGTTTGCACCAGAATGGCGAGCGGGCTCGACTCGGCATAGGCGATGAGGAACTGGTGCTGGCCCACGTGGTCGGCGTGGAGGAGGCGCACCGCTCCCGCGGCGTCCACCAGACCGCCGGGGCCGACTCCCGCAATCGGGTGCTCGGCCCACAATCTCAGCACCGCCCCCCAAATCGTTGGCCGGAACCAGGCCAGGATGTCGGGTTGGCTGAGGAACCGCCAGGCCATGATCGCCGCGACAATCACGGCGCTGACGGCTAGCCCGACGGATCGCGCGCGTCCGCGGGGGAGGATGATCGCGACGACGGCCAGCAGAGCCAGCAGCCCGGCGCGCGAGCCGGTGAGGACGACCCCTATCACCAGCACTGCCGCCACCACGATCGCCCATCGGCGACGCCGGCCTCCGTAGAGAGGCAGGAGGCTCAGGCTGACCACGAGCAGGCAGGCAGTCAGGTTTGGGTTTTCCAGCAGTCCACCCACCCGCATTCGCCCGAGGCCAACAGCCTCTAGGATGACGCCGAACACGAGGATCACGGCCACACCAACCAGGATTTTGGAGGCCATGCGAGCAGTTGGTACATTGGCTCTTCGGGTCGTCATCCACAACAGGAACGCCGCCAGCCAGACCGTCAGGACCTCTCTGGCGGCCAGCGGTGCGGTCCGCGCCAGGACCCCTGCCGAGACGCTCCAGACCAGGAATACGACCACCACCCACTCCTCGGTTCGGAGACGATCCCGTCGCCAATAAACCGCCGCCGCCAGTGTGACCGCGAGCGACAAACCCACCGCCATCCGCGGACCGGGGTAGAATGCGCCGCCGAGGATCGCCGCCACGGCAACCACAACGACCGCCAGCACGCCCGTGGCGTCAACGGTTCGCATGGTCGTTTCCGCGGTCGAGTCGGTCGATGAGTTGGTCAGCAAAATCCGATGCGCCGGCGCTCGATGGGTTGTCGTTGCGCGCGCTCCAGGCTTCGGACACACCGGTCGGAATTTCTCTCAACACCAATGCCAGATGGGACCGCTCCAGGGCCAGCGCCGACGACCGGGGCCGCAGCCATCGAGAGCTTTCCATCTTCTCCGCCGCCGTCTTGATGAGCAGCCGGTCTCCGGACTCCACCGCCGATCGTGCCACCAACCCTACCGGCGCCAGCCGCCACGGCGCCAGCCGGCACCCGTCGAGCCCCGCCGCCATCCGTTCTTCGGCGGTGATCCGCGTCGCCGCCGATTCCTCGACTTTGATCGAGGTCACATGGAGGACGGTCAGCGCCAGCGCCAGCGTCGCCGACAGCACGAGAAACACCCGCCCTCTGGTCGCTGCTCCGCTCAGCGCGTCGTCCCGACTCCTCGAGATCGCCGCCGCCCACCCGGCGAGCACGGCCCACGGCAGCGCAACCGCGGAATCGAAAAAGGAAAAGTCAACCAGATTGTGGAGTGGGATCACCATCACCGCAACCGCAAGATCGGGCCGTTTCGGCCACAGGTTGCGGGCCAGTCGCCACAGAGCGATGCCGGCAACGAAAAACAGCAGGAATCCGGCAGGACCGAGCTCGGCAAGGAGCTCGAGAGGGAGCGAGTGCGCGTGGAGCGGTCTGTTCCCGACCCCGAACGGTACCGCTTGGGCGGCCTGAGCGAACCCTCCGGTTCCGACCCCGGCGGCCGGCGCCGACGACCACACCCACAGCGCCGTTCGCCAGTTGTCGAAACGTAGCCGCACCGGTTCCAGCTCCATCACGTCGCCCCGGCCGACCACTACGATCGCGAGGACGATCGCAAGCACCAGTGCCACCCAGACCAGCCACCGTCTCCCATGCGACGCCGCCAAAACGACGCACGCGGCGAGACCGAGGACGGCGCCGATCGGCGATCGGGTCAGCACCAGACCGATCACGCACAGCGCCGATCCCACCGCCCACGGCGCCGCCATCCAACGGAGTCGCAACCCCGCTGGGTGCGGTGCATCGCCGGCCGCAGCAGGACGCTGGTGATCAACGCGGGCCAGGAGGAGAGGCAGTGCCGTCGCGAGGAGCACGGCGAGGTGGGAGGGCAGGGGCAGGGAGGCAAAAGCGCGGCCGCTCGCCAAGCGTTTTGCCGCCGTATTTCTCATTGTTCCCGGGAGCTGATCGAGGGCTGCGGCGGCATGATCCAGCCCGCCGCCCACCTGCCACATCCCCCACAGCGCGAGACCGGAGATGATGAGCGCCAACACCGCCGGCCACCGCTCCGGTGGGCATTCCCTTGATGCGAGCCAGATGAGGGCGGCTACCGCCGCTGCCAACGCTACCTCGATGACCGCGGCCGCCGGGTCCCAGCCCATCAGACCCGAAGCGAGAAGGACGCAAAAGGCACCGGCGGCGGTCAACCACGCACCCCCCGCAGCCGCCGGGGTACGCCGCCAGCCCCACGCGGTGAGGGCCAGCATCACCGTCGCAACAACGATGGCGGTCACCGGAAATATCTCGACCGGCCGCCAGACAACCCAACCGGCAAGCATGAGCAGCACGGCGCCGGCAGCTCCGGACCGGCCTACCGCCAACCGGTCGTTTGATCGGCCTACAGCCTGCGGCCCGAGGCCAGCCGTCACCGCAGCCCGCCGCGGGGAGCAATTGGTGGTGGTGTCGTCACCTTATTATCTTAGCGAAAAAAAGGGGCACCGGAGTGCCCCCAACTCGAGCTCCATGGGTGGATCTCGTCAGTCGGTCTGGATACCCTCGGGATAGGAAATGAAGATGCCGTTCGCGTAAATGATGTCGCAGTCCATGACGCCGGTCTGACGGTCGAGGTAAGCCACATTCTCGAGGCCGGTTTCAAAGACCTTGTCGCGAGCCGCCGACCCCAGCGTGTAGTACCTGGACTCCGAGGCTGACATGAACGGGGTGCGCCAGCCATCCTTTCTCGGTACTAATTTCACGTACGTCGGCTCGAGAAAGGCGTACCAGGTAGCGTCGAAATCATTCCCGGCACCCGCATTGAAGGTCGGATAAAACGCCATGTCCACCGCATAGGCCTCGACGGCAGTACCGACGGTCCGCAGGTCGGCCATCGACCGCTTCTGACGGCCACGGTTGTTGGCGTTCAGAAGGTTGGGGATCGCAATGGCGGCGATGATACCGATAATTGCAACCACGATCAGAAGTTCGATCAGAGTGAAACCACGATTCTTGCGCATAATGCTGCCTCCTTTTACGAGGTCGTCCAGCTGCAAGGCCTGTGCCAGGTATTTCCGAGGTCTGACCACCCCATTTGTGACGTTCTACGTCAGTCTGTCGATATTCAGGTTCCGCGAAACGTCACAACAAGCATTAGAATCCGGACGATTAATTCGCGCACTCGCCTGCAAGATGTAGAAAAATGTGCGGGTTAATCGTCCCACAGAGGCTCTGATGATTCCCACCGGTGCGGCGGGGCCCACACCCCCGGCCACGCCACAGCCGAGGTCACCCTCACCCTCAGGACATCGCGCCAATAGTCGTAGGCCAGGCCGTCGCGAGCGTGGACCGCGACATCCACGAGATAGTCCCCAGGCGCCAGCTGCAGCGAATCGTACACACAGGAAATCTCGCCGTCCGCCTCCAGGCGTCGCGGAACGAGGCCCGCGAGATCCGTGTTGTGACCGCTCACCTGCGCGCCGTCAGCACGATGCCAGGCGATACCAAACACGAAGTCCTCGACCGGGCGCCGCACCTTGTATCGGATCCGCAGACGGCACGGACTCCCGCTGGGAACCAAGCGCTGTGGAGTCGTACCGGCGACAAGCTCCACATTGACGATTTCGACGTCACCATTTCCCCAGCGCCTGTCCGCGTCGGCCACATCGACTTCGGACGCCTTCAGATCGCCGCCAACCTCATCGCCGGCAACGTCGCTGCGGTATCGGGCGACCACCGCATCGGTCGGTCCCTCCGCTACCACCCGACCCCGTTCCAGGTAGAAGGCGCGATCGGCAAAGCCGGTCACCAGATCAAGGTCGTGGGAGACCAGAACCATAGTCACCCCCCGCTGCCGCATCCGCGCCAGGCGGTCGAGACAGCGCCTGGTAAAAGCCTCGTCGCCAACCGCCAACACCTCGTCGATGAGCAGCACGTCCGGGTCTGTGGCTACCGCTACCGCGAATCCGAGCCGGACGTACATGCCTGAGGAATAGATTTTTACCGGCTCGTCGATAAACGTACCGATATCTGCAAATTCAAGGATCTCCGGCATCTTCGATTCGATCTCGCGACGGTCCAAGCCGAGCAGCATGCCGTTGATGAGCACGTTTTCGCGACCCGTGATCTCGGGGTGGAACCCGGCCCCGAGCTCGATCAGGGCGGTGACCCTGCCGTTCACCTCGACCGTCCCCTCGGTCGGCTGCAGAATGCCGCCGGCCAACTTGAGAAAGGTCGATTTCCCGGAGCCGTTGGGTCCGATCAACGCCACCGCCTCGCCCGGATTGACCTCCAAGTCGATGCCGTCCAAGGCAATGTGCTCCTCGGCGGTACCGCGACGACTCCTCAGCCGCCGATGAAAGAACGCGCCCTTGAGGGTTTCGTGCCGGTTGCGTCGGCCGCGCCAGCGGTAAACCTTGCGTACGGCTTCGAAGCGGATCGAACCCTTCACACCGCCTCCACCACGGTCTCCCGGTATCGCAAAAACACCCTCGTGCCGAGCCACCAGGAAACGATACCAACGATGAACGCCATCAACCATGTCATTGGCGACGGCACCCTCCCAGTGAAAACAACCTCCCGGTAGACCGCCACCAGGCTGGTCAGGGGGTTGAGCGCCAACAGCCGGTGGAGCACGGCCGGAACCTCGAGGCCGTCAAGACTGTAGATGATCGGCGAGGCAAAGAAGAGGAGATTCAGGAGGTGGCCCACGAGATCGCGCATGTCCCGGTAGTGGACCGACACGACGGAGATTGCGAGGACAGCGCCGCCGGTTGTCAGGAGCCAGGGAATCAGCGCCAGCGGGACCATCCAGAAGGTCCACGGGAAGGGGTGCAGACCCGCCACCGCGCTCACCACCATCGCCGCCAGCAGAATCGGCAGAGCCAACAGGTGGTTGACGAGATGGGAAAGAACGGTGACGGCCGGAAAGATCTCGGGCGGGCACATCACCTTGGCCAGCAACGGGCCATTGTCGATCAGCGTCAAGGATCCGTCGAGCACTGCCCCGGAGAAGAACAACCACGGCAGGAGGCCGCTGAACAGGAACAGGGGATAGGGATCGGCGCCCGGGAATCGAGGACTGAATATGTAGGTAAACACCACCGCATAGACCGCGAGCAAAAACAGGGGATTGAGCAATGACCAAAAGAAACCTAGGAACGAGGCGCGGTAGCGGGCGTCGAGCTCCCGGCGTACGAGCACTGCAACCAGGGCGCGATGCCGCCACAAGAGGCGGAGGACGGCCATCAATCGCCGGAGCTGAGGAGTTCCTGGACCTGGTTCAGGATTCGCCTGCGCTCGGTTTCGAGATAGCGCTGATAGCTGAGAACCTGACCACCTTTGACGATGAACATCTTCGGGTAGTGCTTGACGTCGCCGTGATCATCGAACAGGATCGGGCCGGTCACTCCCATGTACTCGCTGACGCCGAAGTTGAGGGCCTTGAGGATCTCCATCGTTTCCGGTGGTTTGGCGAAGTTCATGATGCGAATCGTCAGCCCCATCACGTCATACCCGTGAGCCGCGAACACATCGGGTGCGCGCTCGTAGGCGTTCATATAGCGATTGACGAAGCTCAGCACGGGTTCCTTCTCGGACGTGCGATCGAACGGCGGCAGCGGAAACAGGATCCCTTCCGCAGCCTCTCCGGCCTCGCGGATCACCTGCCCGCTGTAAAAGGCCGCGGTCGTGACGATCCTGCCTGCAAACCCCCGCTCGTGGAGAAAGAGCACGACATCCAGGATCTCTTCGGCATACCCGATAACATATGCGGCGTCAACGCTCTTGCCGTCGAGGACGGTTGCCGCCCGCTCCCGCCAGCCGTCTTCAGCGAGAGTCATGGTGTCCACCACCGTCCCACCCAACGACTCTTCATATTGCTTCAGAAACTCGGGTTTGATGCCTCGGGTATACTCGGTGTCGCCGGTGAACAGCAGGACCCTGTGCTTGCGAAGCCGCTCGTAAAGGAAGTTGCCCGCAGTGTGCCCCTCGAGCTCGTCGGAAGGGTAGATGCGGAAGAACATCCGGGATCTGCTAGCCAAGCCCGGCGCCGAGGCCGACGGCGATATACATACAATTTCAAGGTCGTCGAGCTCCGGCAGCATGGCCATCGCCTCGGCGCTCGTGGCGCCTCCGATCACCATCTTGACGTCATACTCGGAGGCCATCCTTTGGAGCTCTGCGACGGCCCGTTCGGGATCCGAACCCGTGTCAGCCCACAACACCTCAAAGCCCTCGGGAATCTGCTCCTGGGCGCGCGCGTCGGCAAGAGCGAGGCGAATGCCGCTTTCAATGGACTCGCCGTACGAGGCTGCGGCGCCCGTCGACGGCAGGATCACACCGACGATCGGCTTGCTATTACATCCCCCCAGCAACCCGGCCACGAGCATCATTCCCATAACGGAGCCGACACGCCGGAGCATGAGCACACCTCCCGTGGTTCAGGTCAGGTTAGCACAGCCCTAACCCGGCAGAGCCGGGACCAGGCTGGTCCCGGCTCCGCCGGGAGGTATTAGGTATTAGCTCTTAGCAATTAGCTCATCGCAAGGGGCTGAGTGAATGCTAACAGCTCAGCTTCTTGCAGAAATCGCTGACACTAAAGCTCACTCTTCTTATCGGCTAGGAGGTCGAAGACCTGCCGCCTTCTGAGGCCGAGCCGACGGGCGGTTCGTCGCAGGGCCTCGGGTCGGTTCAGCCCGTCGCTCACCGCCTCCCGGTACTCTGATTGAACTTTTTCCGGAGTCGCCTCGAGTGCTTCAACCTCGATTTCACCAGGCCCGATCACGACGATGTATTCGCCACGGGGATTGGCCGCCTCCTCGCCGGCGGCAAGTTCGTCGAGGGTTGCCACCACCGCTCGCTCGTGCATCTTGCTGATCTCAGCGAGGAGCGTGGCCTCTCGATCTCCACCCATGATCGCGGCAATATCGGCGAGTTCGCGAGCGAGGCGATGAGGCGACAGCAGAACCACCAGCGTCCACGGAAAGGCCGCCAGCTCGGCGATGCGCCGGCGCCGCGGTCCCGGTCGCACCGGCAGGAAACCGCTCAGGGTCGCGGGCAGAGGCGGCTGGCCGGCAGCGGCGAGCGCGGCCGTGAACGACGAGGCCCCGGGAACGCTGCACACCCTGTGACCGGCGCGACGCACCTCCCGTACCAGCAGATATCCGGGATCCGACAGCACCGGCATCCCGGCATCACTGATCAGGGCCAGCGAGCGGCCCGACTGAAGGGCTTCGACAAGGGGTTCAACCTGGCACCTCTCGTTGTGCTCGTGCAGTGATCGTAGCCGGCCCCGCGCCGGCAGTCCAAGGTGGGAGAGCAACGTTCGAGCACGCCTCGTGTCCTCCGCGAGAATGAGATCGACCTCGCCCAGCACCCGGCACGCGCGCGGCGACAGATCGTCCAGGGTGCCGATTGGGGTTGCGACGACCCACAGGGCCCCAGGGGCCTGATCAGCATTGGATGAGATCGCCACACTGGTATGATACCAGCGTGCGGGCCGTTGTATTTTCCCTCATCCTTTTGGCTGTCAGTCACTTCGCGGCATCTGAAGAGCCCACGTGGCGGACCGTCGAAGAAGTCCTCGCCGTCGTAGGGAACACGCCTATCCTTTACAGCGACGTCACTCTCGCAGCCCTGGTTCATCTCGTCGAGCCGGAGCCGGGGGAATCTCTCGAGGATTACAGATCCCGCCTGCTCGGCGCCCGCGTCCGACTCGAGGTGGAGTTCCGCGACCTCGAGGATACGGGCCTTCTGTATCGCCTCGATCTCGAAACCGCGAGGTACCGCGACGCACTGATCTCGCGCGCCGGTGGTGAGGAGGTCCTCGACACGAGCCTACGAAACGAGGGCCTCGTATGGCCGGATGTCGACGAGCTCGTGCTCCGGGTGGCAGCGGTCGATGCCTTTGTCGAGCAGCGCCTCAGACCTCGGATCTCGGTAACCATGGAGGAGATCGAGGCGGCATACCAGGAACTCCTGGTGAACGAGATCGCTGTCTCCGACGAACCGGTCCCCCCGCTTTCCGCGGTCCGCGATGATCTCCACACCCTGCTGGTGGAGCGCAAGCTCAACGAAGAGATCGAGAGTTGGCTGGAACGAGCCGAAGAGCACCAGGAAGTGATGAAATTCGGTCGCTGACCTCGACATCCGCCGGGTACATTTCGGCGTAAACCGTTGCAGCGCTCAGAACATCGGCGGTGTAGTTCCTCGTGCTCGCGAACGAGATGTTCATCAGGTACAGCGCTTCAGTGCAGCCGCTGCCGCACTGATCCAACCACAGCCTTGCTTGCGCCTCGCCGGCGTTGTACGCGGCTACCGCCGGCGCGCGTTGACCGCCGAAGACCTCGACGAGGCGCCCCAACTCAACTGCGCCCAACTCGAGGCTGATGCGGGGGTCGAACAGGTCGTCTCTTGTGGGTTCGGGCGCTCCGACGCGTGCCGCCACAGCGATCGCGGTCGCCGGCATCAGCTGGACAAGCCCTCTCGCACCCACCGCCGACAACGCATGAGCGTCCCAGCGAGACTCTTCGCGAACCACCGCTGCGAGAAGTGACCAGTCGACATTGGCTGTGGCAGCCGATGACCGCACGAGGTCTGGTTCCGGAAAGGGGTAGAGGGCCTGACGGATGTCCGGCGGCATCGCGCGAGAGGGCACCTCGGATCCGGCCTGCCGCCAGGCGCCATCGGCGACCCTGGTCGCTCTGCGTGGAAACCCGAACTCGAGGAATCGGGCGGCGCTCCACGTCGACGCCACAGCGTCACTTCGAGGAAACCCTGACGAATCCCAGCGCGCCGCCTCGCTCTCGAGTCCGATGTTCCAAAGCTCAGCGGCCAGCCCGGGTTCGAATTCAGGAATCCCGGTTCGCTGTGCCCAACCAAGCTCGACCTCGACCCGTTGCCGGATAGCGGCAAGCACCTGCTTATCCGGTTCAAGGGCGGCCCAGCGGCCCAAAGCCAGCCATCGAGAACGTCCCTCCGTGCTGTCAACCTCGAGCACGCTGCGACGCCGCCAGTCCTCCACCTCGTCCTGTCCAAGCCTCACCATCAGGTCACGAGCGACGATGCCCCAAAACTCATCGAAGGTCCCCGCTGCGCTTTCGAGGTGCACGAGAGATGCCTCAGTGTCACCCTCCCGAAAATTGAGCTCCGCGGCCAGCACCGCCGCAGGGGCCGCCCACGGCTGCTGCTCGACTTTTTCCAGCCGCCGCAGCGCGGATGCGCGGTCACCACGTCGCAGGGCGTCTACCGCAAGCATCACCTCGCCTCGGGCACGGTTTTTTCGTGATTTCAGACGGCTGATGCCCTGCGCCGCCAGGTCTGGTTCGTTCCGTCGCAGACGTAGCCGAGCGAGGAATAGACGGCGGTCATCGGTGGTCTTCAGGCGCACTGCACGTTGAGCAGCCTCCACCGCAGCGTCCATTTCTCCACTGAGCTCGTAGCAGCGAGCGGTATGGACTTCCATCACCGCTCGACGCTCCGCCGTCCGCGAGCGCGACAACGCCTTTTGATACCAAGCAATGGCTTCCGACCACCGTTCCCAGCGAAAGGCGCAGCGACCCCGCAAAAAGGCCACCTCATCACTCGGGATCGATGTGTCTCGAATACTGTCCAACTCCTCGAAGATCGGTGCTGCGGGGTCATAGAGCGCATGACGGTACAAGGTTGTGCCGACCCGCCAACGTTCTGATGGTGTCAACGACTCGAAAACGTACAGGGCCTCGGCCGCCTGCAACGCCGTCAGGTCGCGGGTCGATGCCGCCAAAAGCCGGTCCAAAGCCTGCCGGCCTTGCTCTTCGTCAGACAGCGCCAGCGCAAGCTCGAGACGCCGGCGCAAAGTACGCGGCAATCGCGGAGCCGCAGCTTCGACCGAGATCCTTTGCTCACGTGTGATGCCGGCAGCAAGGGCGGCAATCGTTGCCTCGGCGGCCGCCTCACGGACCGACCACGGCGCGTCCCTTCCAAAGGCCGGCACGATCAGGGCCACCGCCCTTCCCGGATCGGCTGTTTGAATCAGCGTGGCGGTCAGCACATCAGCAAGCTGGCCGAGGTCGCTGTTCCCCCCCGCAGCGACACCGGCGAGGAAGAGCTCTTCCGCCTCGATATCGCCTAATGCCCGGGCGGCATAGGCTGCGATCATCGCCTCACCCGCGCTCAGAGGCAGTTGGTCCGCTCGCCTCGAGGCGACCTCCACTACCTTCTCCCATTCTCCGGACCTGGCGAGGTCCGCAAGACCCGCCGATATCGGCGGCGCAGACAGCAGGGCTACAACAATGACCAGAATCCTCATCATTCGTCTGCAACACACACGGACATTGAAATCATCCCGGGGGGGGCGTTTCACCCCGGGGCAATAGGTGGAATGCCGCTCGGAGGTGCTCGCAGAAATGAGGTTGCATGAGATCCACTGCAGAACCAGTATAATGACCGGCCGAAACGCGGATCGGCGGCGAGATAGATCCGGCGCCGGCAGCACGGACGGATAACGACCTGTTCCCCAGCCCGGTTGCCGCCGAAATCAGCAAACCAGGAGGCGCGAATGAACGAGAAGCACGTCAAGGTCCTCATCATCGGTTCAGGCCCGGCCGGTCTCACTGCTGCGATCTACGCGGCACGTTCAGGCCTCGAACCCCTTGTGATCGAGGGTATGCAGCCCGGCGGTCAGCTCACAATCACCACCGAGGTGGAGAACTACCCCGGTTTTCCGGACGGCATCATGGGCCCCGAATTGATGCAGATCACCAAGGCCCAGGCCGAACGCTTCGGTACCCGGTTTATTTTCGACCAGGTGACCGAGGTCAGGTTGAACAGCCGTCCATTCACCGCCCTCACCGAAAGCCACGGGGAAATCACCGCCGACGCCCTGATCCTCGCCACCGGCGCTTCGGCGAGGCTCCTCGGCCTGCCGTCCGAGACCGAGCTCATGGGGCATGGCGTGTCAGCGTGCGCGACCTGTGACGGCTTCTTCTTCCGGGACAAGGAGCTGGTCGTCGTCGGAGGCGGAGACACCGCCATAGAGGAGGCGGTCTTCCTCACGAAGTTCGCAACCAAGGTGACCGTGGTCCACCGCCGCGACGAGCTGCGTGCATCGAAAATCATGCAGCAGCGCGCCTTCGACAACCCGAAGATCCACTTCGAGTGGAACTCGGTCGTGACCGAGATACTCGGCACCAAGGAGAACGGCGTCACCGGAGTCCGTCTCGAGGACACGAAAAGCGGTGAGCAGCGGGACTATCACACCGACGGCGTTTTTGTCGCCATCGGTCACCAGCCGAACACCGCCATCGTCGCCGGCAAGATCGACATGGACAATGTCGGCTACATCCGCACAGTTCCCGGGACGGCGCGGACCTCGGTGGAAGGTGTTTGGGCTTGCGGCGACGCTCAAGACGCCGTCTACCGGCAAGCGGTGACGGCGGCCGGCACGGGCTGCATGGCGGCCATCGAGGCCGAGCGGTGGCTCGCCGAACAGGGAGTTGAATGATCGCGATCGGAATCCACTCAGAAGATTCCGGGTTATGATATTCCGCCCACGGAATATCCGTGGGCCACAGGAGGCACGATGATTTCGTTTTCCGAAAGGGCTGTCGAAAAAGTTCAGGAGTTCGCCGCGCAGATGCCGGAGGCGGAGGGCAAGGAGCTGCGGATCTTCATTCAAGGAGTGGGTTGCTCGGGTTTCGCCTACGGCTTCACCTTCGACGAAGAGCGTGATGGAGACACCGTGGTCGAGGACGGCGACCTCAAGGTTCTGGTCGATGAGAACTCCGCGCCCCACCTCACTGGCTCGACCGTAGATTTTGTCGAAGACGATCGAGGCTCCGGGTTCATCGTTGACAACCCCAACGCTCCGACCCCGTCCGACGACTGCAGCTCGGGCGGATGCTCAGGTTGCGGTTGAAGATTTGGACGCGAACGCGCAGCTCCTCGAGGTCATAAGGCTCGGTCACCCGGTTCTGCGCCACGTGGCAGAACCAGT
>JAOZUP010000407.1 GCA_029938595.1 Thermoanaerobaculales bacterium
TCCCCAGCTCAATGTCTGTCGCCCGTTCCGGGCTTAATAAATTTGTGCCGAAGTGTCCCTGGGGCTCACGCCCCAGGCTATGAATCTGTCGCGCCTTCGGCGCTCAGAACTGAAGCATGAGCAACGATGCGGTGAAAAATTTCTAGCCTGGGGCGTGAGCCCCAGGGAACCGAATCATCCCAAATGATCAAGCGCCGAAGGTGCGACAGACCAATTCCTAATTCCTAATTCCTAATTCGACGGCTATCGTGCCGTCGATCACCGGATCCAGCGCGCTGGTACCCAGACAATCCGGCTATCCCACGGACCCTCGAGGATCCGGACCCGCGCCTCGAGGCTCTTGTTGGCATACTCGAGGATGCGGATCCTGGTGCCCTCCTCGATCTCGAGGAAACGATCATCCTGATTCAACAGCGAGGCCACTCCGGCCTGGATCGACCCGCTCTGCATGTCGACCAGCGCTCCCACCGACTCATGGTCGAAGGCCACGAGTACCGGCCGCCCGAGACCCGTGTCGAGGGCCGCATTGTCACCGACAGAGCGCTCAGTGCGGAAAACGGTCTTTCCAACGCCTTCGCTGTGGTCCTGGCCCAACCACCAGATCAGACCGACCAACGGTATGAGCGGCACCACAAGCCACAAAAATCTGCCCGGCGCGCGTTTCGTTTCGGAATCGTCGCCGCCGACCACGAGCGGTTCCTCGGCAACGACCCCATCGGGCATCTCCGCCAGGAACTCGGTGCGGCACGAGGTACACCTGAGCGTCCGCCCGAGGTAGCGCTCATGGACCTGCATGTGCGAACCACATTTCCCACAGGTGTGGATGTAGCCAGGCATGTTTGCCTCTTTTCTGTCTTAAAAAGCTTATCAGAGGGGGTTCAGAGTGCAGGTGAATGATGAATTAGGAGTTAGGAATTAGGAATTAGGAATGGGCGGCGCGCCGTACAACCGTACTCCTTGATTCAGGTTGCCCGCGATTGAACTCCACCGCGCCTCAACTCCCAGGGAGCCGGTGCGCGGCATTCCTAATTCCTAATTCCTAATTTGCGCTGTATCGCACCTCGCCCCCGACAATCGTGTACAGCACCCGGGTGTCCAGGATCTCGTCGTCTGGCACCGTCAAGATGTCTTTCGAGAGCACCGTCACGTCCGCCAGCTTGCCGGCCTCGAGCGATCCCTTGATGTCCTCCTCGAAGGCGGCGTAGGCCGCATCCAGGGTCCTTGCCCGCAACGCCTCC
Organism: Thermoanaerobaculales bacterium; assembly: GCA_029938595.1. Classification (GTDB taxonomy): domain Bacteria; phylum Acidobacteriota; class Thermoanaerobaculia; order Thermoanaerobaculales; family Sulfomarinibacteraceae; genus Sulfomarinibacter. The sequence goes on from JAOZUP010000407.1 coordinate 1,239, forward strand.
TCGCGCGTCATCACCTGCCCGGGATAGAAAAACGCACCGTCCGGGAGCTGCCGGGTCACCGCCGCGTGATAGGAAGCGATGGGGTCCACGGCCTCCACCGGCGCATCGGTGCCGCTGGCGATCACCGCTCCGGAATCGAGGAGGCTGCGCCACATGTAGGCGCCGCTCTCGGCCCTCTCCTCACCCAAGCGCAACACCACCCATGGTCCGTCCGAGGTGCAGTGGATGGGCTGCATGGCGGCAATGACGCCGAGCTCTCCGAAACGGGTGATATCCTCGGGTGCCAGGTGCTGGGCGTGTTCGACGCGCCAGCGGCGGTCGCGGCCATCGGGAACGGTCGCCAGCGCCTCCTCGTAAACATCGAGGGTCACCCGGTTGGCGCGATCGCCGATCGCGTGCGAGCACAGCTGGAGGCCGTGCTCTACGGCCAGCCGTGCGGACTCGCGGAGTTCGTCGGGTGGGACGATGTTGAGGCCCGTGCTCTCCGAAAGATCCGAGTAGGGCTCGAGCATCCACGCTCCGTGCGAGCCGAGGGCGCCGTCGATCCAGCGTTTGATACCGCCGACGGTGAGGAAGGCGCCTCCCGCGTGGCGAACCTTGTAGCCCGGCAACCGCTCGGCCAGGGCCTGGTTGTCCTCGGCCAGCATGACCCACAACCGAATGGGAAGCTCGCCCGCCTCGGCCATGCGCTCGAGAAGCTCCACCTGGCGAAAGCTGGAGCCCGCATCCTGAAACGAGGTGATGCCATCGGCCAGGCACTGGGCGCCCGCCAGCTCCACCATGCGGCGCACCGTCGCCTCGTCCCACTCGCGATCGAGCTTGGCCGACACAAGGTCTTCCGCGGTTTCGCGCAGCACGCCGATCGCCCGCCCGCGAGCGTCGCGGACGATCTCCCCACCCGGCGGATCCGGGGTCCGGTCGTCAATACCGGCCAGCTCGAGGGCGAGGCCGTTGACCATCGCCGCGTGGCCGCTGGCGTGGGTGAGCATGACCGGGTTATCCGGCGACACAGCGCTCAGGGCGTTGTGGTATGGCAGCCCCGAGACATTTGGCTCAGGGGCGTGCGTCCACTTCTCCTGGTGCCAGCCGCGGCCGAGGATCCACTGACCGGGTTCGACCGCCGCGACCGCCTCCTCGACGATCGCCACGATCTCGTCGAAGTCGGCCACCGAACGAAGGTCGAGCTGCATCTTCGCCCGTCCGACGCTGAGGAAGTGGGCGTGGGCGTCGATGAGTCCCGGCACAGCGAGCGCGCCGGAGAGGTCGATGACTTCGGTGTCGGGTCCGATGAATTTCCCGATCGCCTTCTCTGACCCCACCGCCACCAGCTCCCCGCCGCGGGCGGCAAGGGCCTCCGCCTCGGGGTTCTCGGAATCCATGGTGACGATGCGCCCGCCCATGAGGACCAGATCCGCCGGCTCCTCTACGGGAGCGCAAGCGAGCAGCGACAACACCGCAACCACGATCCAAAAACGCTTCATGGCAACCTCCGGCGACAGGGTACACCCGTTTGAATTAGGAATTAGGAATTAGGAATTAGGAATGCCGCGCACCCACCTCCGGAACAGATTTCGGATTTCGGACTTGTCACGGCGAAGCTGAAAGCGAAGCCGGATTTCGGATTTTCGGAAGCGCCTCGGGAAACGGACCGCGTTCACTGGAGGTGCGTGGCAACATAAGCGGATGGCGAGTATGATTGGCCATCGTCAAGGGAATGACCTGTAGCTGTAGCGGTTGAAAGAAACAGGAGGACTGTCGAAATGAAAAGATCAATATCTATCGCAGCGATCGTGGTGTTCGTTGTCGCAGGGCTGATGCTCACGCCGGCCCCGGCCGAGGCACAGAAGAAGGGCCAGTCGGCGAAGATCCAGCACGGCATCGTGGTCAAGGCCGAGCGTGTCGATCTCACCGACTCGAAGACCACTCAGGGGGCCCTGGTTGGCGGAACCATCGGTCTGGTCGCCTCGTCAGGGAAGTCCGGCAAAACCAAGCGCCGCAACACCGCGCTCAGTGCTGCCGCGGGTGGGTTGATCGGATCCGCCAGGAGCACCACCCAGATGGGCATGATGTACACCGTCGAGATCGCGGGTGGCGCCGTCAAAGTGGTGACCGATCAGACCGAGATCCACATGGGTGACTGCGTGGTCGTCGAGGAAACCTCTCAGGGCACGAACCTCCGTCGGGTCAACGCCGAGGTTTGCGACCCCGCGGCAGCCGAGGTGGTGGCCGAGCTCGAGGACGAGTTCATCGAGGAGGCCGAGGAGTGCGCCATGGCCCGCAAGGAACTCGCCGCCGCCAAGACCGATGCCGAATTCGACCGCGCGCTGATGAAGGTGGATATTCTGTGTAACGGCTGACGCCGCTACAATTCTCAATTCTCAGTTCTTAATTCTTAATTCTCAATTGAGCCGCTTGCAAAAATAGCTCACGGGCGAACTTGCGAGGTAATAGAATGCGAAAG
>JAOZUP010000408.1 GCA_029938595.1 Thermoanaerobaculales bacterium
TCTCGACAATTCGATTCGAAGATCGACGATGCTGTATCTTCCCGCCCTCGCCGGGTTCGGCGGAGTCGCGGTGGGTCTCGGGAGCCGAAGACGACGCTGGGCTTGGTTGACAGCCATCGGCGCGATCATTCCCGCGCTCCTGATGGGCGCCGGTTTCTTCATCGACACGCCGCTGCCCGGAGGCGTGGCCACCGCCACCTACATACTGATTGCCGTTTCGCTGGCCACTGCGGGGGTTGCAGTGAGGAATCGCCTCCAGCCGGAGAGCATCCGACACCCGAACTAGTCCACTCCCGAGAAACCCCCGATTTTCGTGAGAGTGCGGGTTCATGCCGGTTTGACCTGTCCGGGCGACCCGGCTAGGATTCCGTCGGAAGATAAAGAGCTCCAGAGGAATCCACATGGGTGAACAATTCCTGCCAGTAGTCGTCGCCCTCGTCGTTGCCGGCGTCTTCACTGCCGTGCTGCTTGGCTCCGCCGTGCTCTTCGGTCAGCGCACCCGCCAACCCACCGGAGCCAAGACCGACAGCTACGAGTCCGGAGTTCCCCTGCTCGACCGGGCGAACAGACGGATTTCAGTCAAGTTCTACCTCGTTGCGTTGGTCTTCGTCGTTCTCGACGTCGAGCTCGCCTTCCTCTATCCCTGGGCCATTAACTACCGCTCGCTGCTCGACGGCGGCTCGATGGTCGCGCTGTGGGACATGCTGGCCTTTCTCGCACTTGTCGCTCTCACGTATGTCTACCTGTGGCGCAAGGGTATCTTCGACTGGGGTCGGCGCCGCCTTCCCAGCCCCGACACGGGCGATCGCGAATGACCGAGGCGGGCACCCTACCGCTCACTGTCGCGACAGTCGAGGTGGTCGAGGAACCCACCTTCGACGACTTCATGGAGTCCGAAATCAAGAGGATTCTGAAGCGTTATCCCGACCACGGCGCGGCGCTGCTCCCGGTTCTGTGGCTCTGCCAGGAAAGGTGGGGTTGGATTTCAGCCGGCATCATGCGAGCCGTGGGTCAGCGACTCGACCTATCCCCGGCATTCGTCGAAGGCGTAGCCAGCTTCTACACCATGTACCTACTGCGCCCACCGGGGAAGTACCTCCTGCAGGTGTGCACTACTCTCTCGTGTCAATTGTGCGGTACCTCGGGGATTGTCGATCATCTCAAAGAGAAGCTCGGCATCGACTTTGGGGAGACGACGAAAGACGGCCGCTTCACCCTCGTAGATGTTCAATGCCTTGGCGCCTGCGGTGAGGCGCCAGTGGTTCAAATCAACAACGACTACTACACCAACCTTACTGAGAAATGTCTGGACGAGATCCTCGACGGGCTCGGTGAATGACGATGGAGCCGATTCTGCTCCGGGCGCGGGGGGTCAAGAACTCCCGAACACTCGGTTCCTATCTCAAGCGCGGCGGCTACAAGGCCCTTGCCAAAGCGATTGCGATGGACCCGGAGGAGGTGATCGACGAGGTCAAGGCGTCGGGGGTGCGCGGCCGAGGAGGCGCGGGATTCCCAGCCGGCGTCAAGTGGAGCTTCGTCCCCAAGGATCTGGCCAAACCCACATACATGATCTGCAACGCCGATGAGTCGGAGCCGGGCACCTTCAAGGACCGAGAACTGATTCTCGTCGATCCCCACATGGTGCTCGAAGGTATCGCCATCGCGTCGTATGCCATCGACGCCCACACGGCGTACATTTACATACGGGGCGAGTTCGTGCGCGAGACCGAGATCCTCGTCAAGGCGATCTCCGAGGCGCGGCGAAAACGCTATCTGGGATCGGACATCCTCGGCTCCGGTTACGAGCTCGAAATCCACATCCACCGCGGCGCCGGCGCCTACATCTGTGGAGAGGAGACGGCCCTCATTGAGTCCATCGAGGGCAAGCGCGGGCTTCCACGCCTCAAACCGCCCTTCCCCGCGGTGGTCGGTGTCTTCGGGTGTCCGACGGTTGTCAACAATGTCGAGACCCTGGCCTGTGTTCCCCACATCATCGAGCGAGGAGGCGCCTGGTTCGCCGCCATAGGGACCGAGCGCAGCACCGGCACCAAGCTGTTCTGCGTCTCCGGCCATGTCGAGCGTCCCGGAGTGTACGAAGCCCCTATGGGCACCACGTTCCGCGAGATCATCGAGGAGTTCTGCGGCGGTGTTCGCGGCGGCCGGGAGCTCAAGGCCTTCATCCCCGGCGGCTCATCGGCGCCGATCCTCCCCGCCGACCGTATCGACACCCCCGCCGACTTCGAATCGGTGGCGGAGGCCGGTTCGATGTTGGGCTCGGGCGGGGTTATCGTCATGGACGATACCGTCGACATGGTGTGGGCGCTCGAGAACCTCCTGACCTTCTACGCCCACGAGTCCTGCGGCCAGTGCACCCCGTGCCGCGAAGGCTCGGACTGGGCGCTCGACGTGGTGCGTCGGATTCGTCGCGGGCAGGGACGGACGAAAGACATCGAGACCCTGCAGCGGATCGCCCGCTTCGCCAGCCAGGGCATGACGATCTGCCCCCTCGGAGATGCCTTCTGCCTCCCCATCACGAGCTTCCTCGAACACTTCGGCGGCGAGTTCGAGGAAGCTATTGCCGGAGCAGAGCAGAGTGTGAGCACACATCTCCCGGTCCTGCCGGTCCGCTCCGACCAGGCCCTCTTCGAAGCCGAGGAGGTGGGCAGATGATCACCGCGATGATCGACGGGCAACAGGTGATCGTGGCCGAAGGCACCAACATCGTCGAAGCGGCGCTCAAGACAGGCGTCGAAATTCCAACCTACTGCTACCACCCCGGACTCAGCGTGGTCGGTCAGTGCCGAATCTGTTTTGTCGAGATCGAGGGCATGCCGCGCCTGGTCACCGCATGCTCCACGCCGGTGCAAGACGACATGGTGATCTTCACCAACTCGGAAAGGGTTCGCGAGGCGCGGGCTGCGGTGATGGAGTTTCTGCTCGAAAACCACCCTCTGGACTGCCCGGTCTGCGACCAGGCCGGCGAGTGCGGCCTCCAGGATTACTCGGTGGAGCACGGCCTCGACACCACCCACATGATCGATGGACGGCGCACCTTCCCGGGCTTCGAGCGGAGGACCATAGGGCCTCACGTCATCCAGAACCAGAATCGATGCATCCACTGCACTCGCTGCATCCGCTTTACCACCGAGATCTCCGAAACCGCCGACCTGACCATGAAGTCCCGTGGTAACCACTCCTACATCGACACCTTCGACGGCGCCCCACTCGATAATCCGTGGTCCGCCTGCGTGGCCGACGTCTGTCCCGTCGGCGCGCTCACGGTCCAGGAGTTCCGCTTCCGCGCCCGCGTGTGGCACCTCGAGGAGACGGGCACCGTGTGCCCGGGCTGCAGCATCGGCTGCAACGTCAACCTCGGACACCTGGACGGCGTGGTCCATCGCTTTGTTCCGCGCGCCAACCCCGAGATCAACGGGTGGTGGATGTGCGATTACGGGCGGTTCCTCGCTCAGGGCCTGAATGACCGTGATATCGACGCCCCGTTGCAACGGACCGACGACGGCGAACGCGCGATCTCCTGGGAGGGGGCCCTGGCCACCCTCGCGGCCCTCCTGCAGTCCTCGCCTAAGCCGCTCGTCGTGGCCTCCGCCAACTTCAGCAACGAGGCTCTCTACTCTATTAAACGAAACCTCCTGGAAAGCTCGGGAATGGTGGTCGTGGTACCCGTCCACT
>JAOZUP010000070.1:0-10820 GCA_029938595.1 Thermoanaerobaculales bacterium
CTGGTGCAGCAGATGCGAGCGGCGCAGCCCGTTCGGCGTGCGGAGATCGAGCTCGATCTGGCGTTCGTCGGCGTCGGGTTTGAGGCGAGCAGTGCGTTGGCGCTTGGCGAGGTCGCGTGCGAGCTGCCTGGTGAGGATCAGCTCCTTGAGCTTGCGGAATGGTGATCGAGAGGGTGAGAGCCAGAGGTTCTTGGCAAGCTGTTGGGTGATGGTGGAGGCGCCGCGAACTCGCTTGCCCTGCATCGCCTCGCGGGCCGCGATCTTGATCTCGTGGGTGTCGAACCCGTGGTGGGAGAAAAAACTAAAGTCCTCGGCCACCAATACGGATTTCTTGAGTTCCGGTGAGATGCGGTCGTAAGGGACCCACCGCCAGTCAACATCGATCCCGCGTGACCTCGCGCCCTCAATGAAGGCGGTGGTTTCCGGCGGGCTCTCCGTGAGTGCGGCGACATCGGGCCACGAAACGACAAGGTAGAGCGCGAACGAAGAAACCACTATCAACCCGAGGACCAGCAGCCGCCGTATCCATCGCCGGATTCCCCTACGCTTGGCGCTTACCACGATCTCAGTCTACTCGTTCATCGTGCGCTCATGGCAACTGCTGATGTTGTCGCAGTTATCGGTGCACCCGTGGCACAATAGCTAAGGGGTCAAAGGCGGTTTTTGTGAAATCGAAGAGGCGACTGGACTGGGTCAAAGCATGCGCGGCGAACGAGATCACTGACGCCGAGCGCCAGACCGCACTGCGGGTTCTTCGCGAGAAGCGCGTTGCCCTCTTCATCGTCACCTACAACGCCGAGCATCTTGTGGAATCGGTTCTACGGCGGGTTCCCAAGGATTTGCTGGACGGGTTCGTTGAAGTGATCGTCGTAGACGACAACTCGACGGATGCCACCTTCGAGGTTGCTCAGCGTCTCAGAGCGGAACTCGGTTCCGCGGCCCTCAACGTATACCGAACGCCGTTCAACCGTGGCTACGGAGGAAACCAGAAGCTTGGCTACCTGTACTGCATTCACAAGGATTATGACTTCGTCGTCCTCCTCCACGGAGACGGTCAGTACGCGCCTGAGTATCTTCCGCGGGTTCTTGCGGCTCTCGACGAACAGCCTGATGCGGTATTTGCATCGAGAATGCTGGACAAGAGAAGAGCTCTCAAAGGGGGCATGCCGGTCCACAAGTGGATCGGTAACCAGCTCCTGACCGGGTTTGGCAACGTGGTCCTGGGGACTCGGCTCAGTGAGTTCCACTCCGGGTTTCGCGCATACCGGGTACCGTCTCTTGCACAGATTCCGTTCGCTTACAACAGCGATGATTTTCATTTCGATACGGAAATCATCGCTCAGGGCGCAGAGAGCTCGTGGAAGATCTCCGAGGTTGCGATACCCACCTATTACGGCGAAGAGGTGTGTCACGTTCCAGGATTGCTCTACGCGCGGGACTTCGTGACCTCGCTGATCACGTCCAGGCTCGTGCGTCTGGGGATTTTCTATCAACGGAACTTCGACCTCGAGCTGTTCGAAGATGAGAAGTACCAGTTCAAGCAGAGCCCGCACTCCCTGCACCAGTTCGTGCTGGGAAGCCCCGACCTTTCCTCGGCACGCCGCACCATCGAGCTCGGCGCCTATCGCGGACTTCTCAGCAGCCGGATCGCCGAGAAAGTCTCCAGCCATGTTGCGGCCCACCTGGTGGAACCGGATCTCGCGGGCGGGGCGGAGGTGGCCGCCATCGATCTGGATGAACCGTTCGCGCGACACTTCGATGGCCGGATATTCGATGTCTGCGTTTCCCTGGACGTGATCGAGCATTTGAATAACCCGGAGCAGTTCCTGAACGAGGTTTTCAAGCTCATGGAGCCCCACGGCCGTCTCTTGTTGAGTACCGCCAACGTCGGCTACTTCGTCGTCCGGTTGGCCCTTCTGGGCGGCCAGTTCAACTACGGAAAACGGGGAATTCTCGATCTTTCCCACAAGCGTCTCTTCACCCTGAAGACCGCCCGGAGGCTCCTCGGCCAGCAAGGCTTCAGGATTGAAAGAGTCTACGGCTTTCCGCCGCCGCTGGTCGACCTCCTGAATCAGAGGCCCGGAATGAGATTCCTCGAGGCCGTCCACGCCCGCCTTTCGCGCTGGTTCCCAAAGCTCTTCGCCTTCAACATTCTGTTTGTCGCCAGCCGGATGGACAGCGTCGACGAGGTCTTCGAGCGGACCTTCTCGGGCGGATCACGTGCCGGAGGAGCGGCGCCAGAGCCCCCAGAATCCCAGGGCGGCCAGTAGGACGAGAGGGACCAGGCTCAGCAATCCCCTGAGCCCGAGTAGCAGCCCGGCGTTCGTCGGCCGCCACATTGGAGCTTCGTCGATTCTGAGGAACATCAGCTTCCTGATCTCCTGGGCCGCCAGCTTCCCGCTCCAGAATTGGATGTAGGTGTAGCCGTACAACGAGTCGTAGAACAGTGGGTGTTGGGGCGATGGAGCTGCGCTCGCGATGTGCTCGCTCGGTTCACCCGGAGTCCAAAACGGGTTGATGTACTGCGGAGAAGTTGCCGGGTCGCTCCAGTCCGGGCTCCAGGGGAGGCTCGTCGGAGAGACGGCTGCCACGGCCAACATATTGAACGCGGAAACACCCACCAGGATGGCCGCCGCCGGACGCCACATCCCTCGCCACGGCAGCTCTTTGAGACACAAAACCCAGAAGGGGAGAGCGAGGATCTGGTAGCGAGCGCTGACCACTGTGCCACCGTGCCAGCCATTGAATGATGCGTTGAGTGCGAGAAGCCCGCCAATGGTTACGAGGCACAGCCACGCAAGCCTGTCGGCGGGGCGTCGCCGCAACCAGCTCGCGAGCCCGACCACCGAAAGCAGGAGGATCGGCATGTGCAGCAGAATGCCGCGGTATCGGCTGGTCAGGAGAGCGAAAAAGTGGTCGACCGAAACCGAGCCGAACAATCCCAGAAAGTGCCCTTCACTGATGAACTCATCCTGTGTGAAGCTCATTGCTACGGCGAAGGGCGATCCGAAGCACGCCCAGTGGTAGGCGCTGAAAACCATCAGGGGGAGAGCCCCCCCGAGGAGATACCAGCCGACTCGGCGTGGTTGGCACGAGACGACCCAAGCGGCGAATGCGAGGACGATGACGATCGCCAGGTAGTCCGAGAGAACGGCGATGCCGGCGAAAAAGCCCGCGAAGGCGAGACTCCTTGGTGTTTTCTGAAGTAAACCGAACAGTGCCATGACCGTAAATGCGGCCGCCGTCGGGTGCCCCCACAGCTGCGTGCTGTAGGGAAACAGCAGCGTGCAGAAGGCGAGAATCAGAGCGATGAAAAGAGCACGTCGCTCGCTCGCACCCACCAGCACCAGGAGTCGCCGGAAGACCACGATTCCGGCCGCGACGATGACCACGGACACGAAGAGGTTGACGAGGTAGAGGTTGAGCTCCAACGGGGTGGCCGCGCGCGGATCGACTCCGAGCAGCCGCTCGCCGTGAAACAGCACCGCGTAGACGACGGCGCCGAGGAGGATAGGCCCAGGAGCCTTGTTGGAATAATAGTGGCCCTGAATCTCCCCCGCCTCTACGATGGGATCGGCGCGACCTTGTGGCGGATACCAGGACCAGTCCATCGTGTTGCCGCCGCGTCTGGTCGGTTCGATCAGCCTGCCCGATCCGTCGCGCATGAATCGATCGATTCGAAAAGTCCCGGAATCGGGCGTGCCTGGTTCCACAAAGGCGACCATGGCATCGAAGCGCGAATTCTGATTGTGCCAGCCCCCGCCGTGGAAAAATCCGTAGATCAGGACGACCAGGCAGAAAAGGATGGCGTCAACTCTAGTCCTCATATCTCACCGGGTTTCGTCGCGAGGGCGGCGAGGTGCCGTGCCCAGGGGGTTTTTCGACCTGAGGGGCGCGGAGCGCGTACTCAACAGTACGTCGAGCACCCCGAGGCGAGAAAACCCCGCTGGGTGCGATACGTCGCCACCCGCAGCAGAAAGCTGGTGAGATGTGCGGACTGGGCCAACGGGTTGGAAAGGAGCCCTCCTCCATGCGATCAGGTTATCAGGGCGAATAAGAAATGGAGATGAAAGGGAGGGCAAGGAAGGGCCGAGTTCCCTATACTCGACGATTGCAGAGGGGTATATTTCGGCGCATGGGAGGGGCTGACTCCAGGTGCAGGCGGCTGGGCGGATGATGGTGTTGCGGGCGGTGACGGTCGTGATCGTCGTCGTCCTCGTGGCGGCCGGGCTGGTGTACCTCACGGTCAGGTCCAAGCAACAGCTCCCTCTGGAGACGTCCGAGATCGACGACGGGTCCCAGCTCGACGACCTTCATCTCGACCTTGGGGAGCTCGATCCCTCAGCCTGGGTGCGGGCTTACGAACCGGAACGGTCCTCGCCGGGATACAACTTGGTGCTCTACCGCCGCCGGCTGCCGATGCTCGTCGACATGAACGGGCACATCGTCCACACCTGGCCGCGGGTGCGGGCGGTCGGCCGCGTCCGTCTTGACCGCCACGGCCGATTGGCGGTCATCGGGCGGGACAACCTGATCAAGGAGTACGACTGGGAGGGCAATCTCACGTGGTTCTTCCAACTGGCAGACACGGGTGATTTCCCGCACCACGATCTGATCAAGCTGCAAAACGGCAACTTCTTGACTCCAGTTCGAGAGAAGAGGACCCTCACCGATACCTTGGTTGAGGTGGACCGCTCGGGCGAGGTCGTCTGGGAGTGGCGGTCGCTCGACCATCGGAAGGCATTTCCGACCTGGGACCGGAAGAGCGAGGATCCAACCCACATCAACTCGGTGCACGAGCTGCCACCCAACCGCTGGCACGACGCCGGCGATGACCGCTTCCGGCCCGGGAACATCCTGGTCAGCGCCCGCAACCTGAACTCGATCTTCATCGTGGAAAAGGCGAGCGGTGACGTTGTGTGGAGGTACTCACAGGGTTTGGACTTCCAGCACGAGGCGCTCATGGTGAAGAAGAGTGATTTCGGAGACGGCCTGATTCTGGTATTCAACAATGGGCGCGACAACCTCAACACGTACCGGCGCAGCAGCATCCAGGCGATCGATCCCGTGCGTGAGGCGGTGGAGTGGGAGTATGGCTCCGAGTATTTTTTCTCCTCGGTCGGCGGGACCGAGCAGAAGCTGCCGGGGAGCAATGTCCTGATCACCTCGAGCCACGGAGGGCGGGCCTTCGAAATAACGCCGGAGGGGGACATTGTTTGGGAGTGGGTGCCGCAGTCCTACCTGCCCATGCGGATCGAACGCCTGCCCTATGACCACTGCCCGCAGCTCGCCGGTCTCCGGAGGGAGCCCGAAACCGCAGTAAGCCGGGGGGCGGAGCTTCCCTACATTGACGCCGAGCTGTACGCCTTTGCTTTGGCGGAGGAACGAGTTAGCCGTGATGTGAATGGCAAGAAGCGCCAACTGGTGCCGAAGTACGACGTTTGTCGCGAGCTCCTGATCCCGCCCAAGGCCTGGCTATCGGTCGAGTACGGTCTTGACGAGGAGAGGCTGTACTGGGGTGAGCTGAGCGCCCGGTTCAGGTTGGTCCTCAAGAGCAACGGGTCGTCGCTGACCATGGTCGACGACACCGTGAAATCGAGCGCCGAAGAGCTGTGGAGACGCCGCCTCGTCCATATCGGGCGGATGTCCTTCCAGCGGGTCGAAATGTGTTTATCGGTGGCGACTGAAGGGGGATTCCTCGGCGAGCGTCAGGCGGTGGTGTGGGGCGTTCCCAGGATACGCTCGAAAGCGCAGCATCCGACGGCCGAGCGCCCGAGTCGGCGTGTCACCGCCGAGGAGGAGAAGGTCCGGCGGCAGCAGCTGGAAGCTCTCGGCTACGTCGATTGAGGTTGGAGCGCCCCCGCCGCAGCGGTACACTGCCTCGCCATGAGAGGTTTTCGGCCATGTGGTTTTGGAGCGAGGACTCTGCTTGTTGGAATTGCTCTCGCGACGTGGGGGTGCGGCGAGGCCGGACTGCGTTCAGACGAGGTCAATCTCGAAGAGATGCGGCCCGTCTTCGACTTTGCTGAGAGGTTGCCGTCCGCGCAGGTGTTCTACGAGGTTGCTTCCATCGACCTTGGCGCCCCGTCGTCCGGGCGATATCTCGGTTCCGGGTGGGATCAGCCTGAAGTGGTTCCGGATTCCGGGATGACCTTCGTGTGGGCCGTGGCCCCGAGTGCCAGTCTCGACACCTTTCTCCTGCGTACGGACTACACGGCCCTCGAGCTTCGCTGTTGGCCCTTCACCTGGGAAGGAGCACCGCCGCAGCTCGTCGAGGTCCGGATCAACGGGACCGTTCTCGGGTCCTTGAGGTTGAAGAAGAAGTTGACCAAATATTCCGTAAGGGTTCCGGAGGGGGTGCTGGTGCCCGGCCGGAACCGGATCGAACTCGCCTTCGCTTATGCTCAGCGGCCGGTCGATCAACCGGGGGGAGGCAGGGACCACCGGACCCTTGCGGCGGCCTTCGATTTCATCGGCTTTCGCGGGGCGTCTGTGGCCGTTGATGGGGTTGCCGGAGAGAGAGCCCCCGAAGGGCGAGAGGGTGTCGTGGTCATCCCCCAGGGCGTCGGGCTGTCGTACACAGTCATGGCCGAAGGCGAGGTCGTGCTTGATCTGGGTCTGGTCTCTGAAGAAGAAGAGAGGGACGCCGCTTCCCGGCTGGTCGTCTGGACCCGCCGCGGGGAGGAGCCTCCGCGGCAGCTCCTCTCGGGAACGGTTGGCCGGATGAAGGGTAGAAGGTGGGCCTACCGACTCGAGGCTGGCGAGGGTCTGCTCGAAATCGGTTTCGGTTCGCCAGGCGGGCATCGGCCAACCACGGGCGCGGGATCGCTGGCACTGCACGGGCCGCGACTCTATACCAGTGACGGCAGGGTCGAGTTGATCAGCAACGTGCTGCTGATCGTCGTCGATACCCTCCGGGCCGACCATGTGGGAGTCTATGGTGGGGAGGTGGCGACTCCGAACATCGATGCTCTGGCGGCGCGGGGTGTGACCTTCCGGCGGGCCTTCGCCCACATCCCGATCACCGGGCCGAGCCACGCCACCCTCTTCACCTCCCGGCTGCCCTTCGAGCACGGTGTCCACAACAACACCCAGGTGCTGGACACCGGTCTTGAGACCCTGGCAGAGGTTCTCCGCCAAGCCGGCAGGAATACGCTGGGCGTTGTCAGCCTCGGCGTGCTGAAGGGGCGGTTCGGCTTCGACCGGGGCTTCGATACATACCTCGACGCCTTCGGCCACGACTGGATGAAGGATGCGGAGGAGGTGAACCGGGAAGCTCTGGAGCTGGTCGGCGGCGGTCTGGGCGAGCCGTTCTTCTTCTGGGTCCACTTCTCGGATCCGCACGAGCCGTACACTCCGCCCGGCCTCGATTACCAGCGCATCGCGATTGAGGCAGAGGGTCGGACCGTAGGCGAAATAACGACCCGCGGCCGCGGCCGTGCATTCTCTCTGACCCTGAGCCCGGGCGCGAACCGGATCCGCTTTGTTCCTCGCGACCCCGGAAAGGGTCGGACCTACCGCTTTACGATCATGCAGGTGGATGCGCGGGATGTGGAGGTCCGGCTGACCGAAGGCTGGAAGCAGCGCGAGAAGCGGGTCGGCAGTCCGTCCGTCCAGACGAGGCTGCCGGCGATCCTCGAGCTGGTGAACCCGAGTTCTGAACCGCGCGAGGTGGAGCTCAGGTTGGCGTGCAAGATGCTGTTAAGCAATCGAGAGCGCCGGGAGCGGTATGCGCTGGAGGTGGCCTACGTCGACCGCCAGATAGGGATCTTGATGGCCGAGATGGAGGAGCGTGGGCTGCTCGAGAACACGTTGGTGATCTTCACCTCGGACCACGGTGAGAGTCTCGGCGACCACAAGCACGTAGGTCACATCAGCCAGCTCTACGACACTCTCGTGAGGGTGCCGCTCATCGTTGCGTATCCCGGCCGGCTTGCGGAGGGGGCCATGGTGGAGGAGCAGGTTGGCCTGGTGGACGTGCTGCCGACCGTCATTGAGCTTCTCGGCCTGCCGGAGTTGGAGAATGCGAGCGGAAGCAGCTTGGTCGGGCTGATGGGCGCGGGGGAGAGACTGCCGCGACCGGTATTTGCGGCCACCTATCGCCCGGAGGCGTACTCGGACAAGCGGGCGATCGTCGCGGACGGATTTAAGTACATCCGCTCGTGGACGGACGATCGCGAGTGGGAAGAGCTCTATGACCTCGCTGCCGATCCCGACGAACTCGAGGATCTGGCCGAAGCGCAGCCCGGGGTGCTCGAGAGGCTGCGCTCGATCCTCGATGCCCGCCTGAGCGCCGCCACCGGCGTTCGTGTTCATGAGGTCGCGCTCACCGAAGATGAGCTGTCCCACCTTCGCGCCCTGGGTTACGTCCACTAGCCCGCACTGATCCCTGATCCCTGATCCCTGATCCCTGATCGCTGATCAACCCACCCCCGGCAGATACCAGCACACCACCTTCGGCTCGGTCATTTCTGCGAGGGAGAAGCGGATCCCCTCCTTGCCGAGGCCGGAGTTCTTGACGCCGCCGAAGGGCATCGAGTCGAGGCGGTAGTCGGTGGAATCGTTGATGATGACCGAGCCCGAGTCGAGACCCTCAGCCATCCGGTGACAGATGGTCAGGTCGTTGGAGAAGCCAGCCGAGTGGAGGCCGAAGTCGACGCTGTTGGCCTTGGCGATGGCCTCGTCGAGATCGTCCACCGGGTAGAGGTTGACTGCCGGGCCGAAGACCTCGGAGTGGTGGATGGTGGCGTTCTCGGGTACGTTTTCGAGCACGGTGGGCTCCATCAGCGCGCCCGTGCGGCCGCCGCCGGTGAGGACGGTAGCGCCGATCTCGACGGCTTCGGCAACCCAGCTCTCGACGCGCTTGGCCTCGGCCTCGGTGATCATCGGGCCCATGTTGGTTGTTTCGTCCATCTTGTCGCCGATCGTGTAGGCCTTCGTTCGGGCCACGAAGTCGTTTCGGAACCGATCGTAGACGTCGCGGTGGATGTAGATCCGCTGCACGCCGATGCAGTTCTGGCCGGCGGCCCAGAAAGCGCCCGAGACACAGGTCTCGGCGGCCCACTCGAGGTCAGAGTCTTTCCACACGATGACCGGCGAGTTGGAGCCGAGCTCCATGCCGATCTTTTTGAGTCCTGCGCGGTTCGCGATGTGCTCGCCGGCCTCGAGGCCGCCGGTGAAGCTGACCATGCGCACCCGCTTGTCCGACACCAGAGCGTCGCCGAGGATGGCGCCGTGACCGGTGAGGCACTGGAGTACCCCTGCAGGGAGACCCGCCTCGATGAAGGCCTCGGTCAGTTTGAGGGCCGAGAGTGGGGTGACGGTGGCCGGTTTGAGGATCACGGAGTTGCCGCCGGCGATCGCCGGGCCGAGCTTGTGGGCGACCAGGTTGAGGGGGTCGTGGAATGGGGGGATGGCAAGCACGACGCCGATCGGCACGCGCTCGAAGTAGCCGCGGCGGACCTCACCGCCGGGGAAGGAATCGAATGGGATGGTCTCGCCGGTCAGGCGCTTGGCCTCCTCACCGGAGATGGTGAGGGTGTTGACGGTGCGACGAGCCTCACCGCGCGCCTCGTTGATGGTCTTCGAGCCTTCGCGGGCAATCGTGCGTGCAAAGTCCTCGAGGTTGTCGGCGACGATGGAAGCGGTCTTGAGCAGCACCTGCGAGCGCTCGTAGGTGGTCATCTTGCGCGCTGTTTCACGCGCCGCGTAGGCGGTGACCAGCGCTATTTGAACGTCCTCGGCGTTCGCAGAGGGCACGGTGTCGATGAGAGAGTTGTCGAAGGGATCGCGGACGTCGATGGTGTCGGAGCGATCCACCCACTCGTGGCCAAGCAGCATCTTCATGACGGGTTCCCGGCGGCAATGGTGATCAGGTCGATGAGGAGGGCGAATCCGGTTTCGCGCCGGCCCGCGCCGGGGCCGACGATGGTGACCTCGCCCAGCGTGTCGGTGGTGATGGTCATGGCGTTGGTGGCGCCGCCGACCCCGGCTAGAGGGTGGTTGAGGTCCATCAGCTGCGGGGCGACAGAGGCGCGTACCTCTTCTCCGTCGCGCCACACCCGGCCGATGAGCTTGTAGCGCTTGCCGTCGGCGGTCGCGGCTTCGATCTGCGCCGGGGTGATCTCGGTGATTCCGGTGCAGGGGGTGTCGTCGGGGGCGAGTGAGGCGCCGAACACGGTGTTGGCGAGGATGGTCACCTTGGCGAGCGCGTCCCAGCCGAGGACATCGGCGTCGGGCACCGCCTCGGCGTAGCCGAGCTCCTGGGCCTGCTCGAGGGCGGCCTCGTAGTCCATCCCCCCCTCCATCTGGGTGAGGATGTAGTTGGTGGTGCCGTTGAGGATGCCCTGCATCTCGGAGATCTCGGATCCGGCGAGGGTCTCCCGCAAGAGGTTGAGCAGGGGAGTGCCGGCCATTACGGTGCCCTCGCAGAGGAAGTCGACGCCGTTGGCTGCGGCAAGCTCCGCCAGCTCATTGGAGAATAGTGCCAGGGGGCCCTTGTTGGTGGTGGTCACGGACATCCCGCGCTCGAGGGCGGCGCGGATGTGGTCGGTGGCCGGTTGTCCGGTCTTGATGTCGGTGTAGGTGGCCTCGAGCATGACGTCGGCCTCGGCCTTTGAGATCATCTCCATGGCGTCCCAGTCGCAGCCGCCGTCAGGGTAGTCGGAGATCGAGCGGCCTTCAGCAGCCATCGCCATGATCTGCTCGAGGTCGAGGCCGTCCGGGTTGTGGGCCGAGCCTTTGAGCATGTCGACGATCCCGGTGACCTTCCAAGAAAAATCGTAGTCCTCCTCGAGCTGCTGTTTCTTCTCGATCAACAG
>JAOZUP010000070.1:10920-12181 GCA_029938595.1 Thermoanaerobaculales bacterium
GCCTCGGCCAGCTGCTCCTTCGCCACGAAGGAGAAGTTGATTCGCATGTGGTTGGGTTCGGGGTTCTCGCCGTAGAACTGCTCGCCCGGAACGAAGGCGACCTTGTGCTCGATGGCGTCGAAGAAGAGCTCGGCGGTGTCGATGTGCTCGGGTAGCGTGACCCAGAGGAAGAGGCCGCCTTCGGGTTTGGTCCAGCGGACGCCGGATTCCGGTGGAAAGTTCTTCGCCATGGTGTCGAGAAACACGTCGAGCTTTTCCCGGTAGTAGATGCGGCATTTCTCCAAGTGCTCCTCGAGGCCCATGTCCTCGAGGAAGGCGGTGCACATATCCTGATTCCACTTCGGCGTGTTGAGGATATTGCCTTCCTTGATGTGGGTCATCCGTTCGATGACCTCCGGCGGGCCGATGTTGAAGCCGACCCTCATCCCTGGGCAGAAGAGCTTGGAGAAGGTGTAGAGGCCGATCACGTGGCCGCCGCCGCGGGCCTGGTCGAGGGTGTAGATGGCGGGGATGGTGTCGCCGGAGTAGCGGAGGTCGCGGTAGGGGCTGTCCTCGACGATCGGCACATCGTACTCGCGGCTGAGATCGAGCAGGGCCTCTCGTTTGGCCAGGCTCATGGTGATGCCGGAGGGGTTCTGGAAGTCGGGCACGACGTAGATGAACTTGGGTCTGACGCCTTCTTCTGCCAGCTCGTCGAGGCGTCGCTGCATCCCGGCCACATTCGTGCCGTCGTCCTCGATGTTGACGCCGACGAAGCGGGGTCGCTGCATTTCGAAGGCCACCAGGGCGCCGGCAAAGGTCGGCCGGTCTACGAGCACCACATCGCCGGGTTCGAGGAAGAGTCGACCCAGGAGATCGAGCCCGTGTTGCCCCGAGGTCGTGATGAGGATGTTCTCAGCATCGATGCGGATATCGTCGCGCTCGAGGAAGCGCAGCACCGCTTGGACCAGACGCGCCTCGCCGGGGATCGGCGAGTACTGCATGATGCGGTCAATGTCGGTGTCGAAGGCGCGCTCGGTGGCCCTTCGAAGCTCGGAGCGTTGGAAGACGTCGGGGGAGGGGAGGCCGCCGGCGAGGGAGATGATTTCCGGGTCAGTCAGGTACTGAATCGTCTTACCAATCGGGTAACCCTGGTAGTCCCGCACATTCTCCGCGAAGCGAAACCGCCAATCTCTTTTCATCGCACCCCTCTTGGACTGTGGGTCTTAAGTGTTGAATCGTGGTGGCGGGCCCTAAAGGACCCGCCTACAGGTCGCTCGGG
>JAOZUP010000070.1:12191-13034 GCA_029938595.1 Thermoanaerobaculales bacterium
ACGTTGTAGGCGGGTCCTTTAGGGCCCGCCGCCACCTGGCAAAAAAATCTCCCGGAGGTTCGGCCAACCTGAATGAAGCGGATACGTAGGATCCGAAATCGTGCGCTGACAACTGATGACTGATCACTGACAACTCTCCCCGATTCCCTCGGATTCCTCCGGTCAGTACGACGCCCCACCGAAGCGGGTGCGGATGCCGCGGCGCATCATCTCGCGACCGTCCTTCGATGCACGCAGCGCTTTGTAGTAGATGACGTCGCCGATCTTCTCCGCCGCCTCGTCGCGGTCGTCGTCGGAGAGGAAATACGCCCCCATCGTGTCGAGCTCGCGGGCGGTGCCGTCCGACTCGTACTTGAAGGTCAGATCGGTGCCGCTCTCTAGCACCTTGAACGCGTTGTCGGTCCAGTCGAAATCGGCGATCCCGAGGTCTGGATTGATACGTAAGTGGGCGGCGAGGCTGACCCCTTTGATGCCGCTGCGGCCGAGCTCCTCGGCGCAGAGAATGAAGTGCTCGGGCGACACGCCGTTGCCGATATTGATCTCATAGATCGGCGTCGTGTGATCGTCGCGCAGGTACTCATTCATGATGTTCATCAGCATCCGCAGCTGCATGAGATTCTGGGTCGAGAGCAGCATCGAGATCTTGAAGTGGAGATTGGGGATGTCGCGTCCGAAGTAGCAGGCGGCGATGATCGACGACCACGAGGGGTTGAGGAAAAAATCGCTACCGGTCTCGAGCGCTGCGCGGGTGACGCCGTCCAGGTAGACCAGGTGGTTGTCATTGGCCCCCTCGACTCCCCCCAGGTTGCCGAAGGGGGTGCCCATGTTCTTGAGGATGATCTG
>JAOZUP010000409.1 GCA_029938595.1 Thermoanaerobaculales bacterium
TCCTGAAGAAAATGAACCAGAAGATCGCGCACAAGGCCTGGCTCGGCATCGAGTACGACACCAACGAGCAGGGCCGCTGGGTGGTCGAGGATGTCTACAAGGGCAGCCCTGCGCAGAATGCGGGCTTCGAACAGGGTGACGTGCTCCTCGCCATCAACGGTGTGGAGTACTCGAAGGGAAACAAGCCGGCCCTGAAAGTGGTGTTCTCCACACTCGAGCCGGGCTCCCAGGCGACGTACGTGGTCGAGCGCCAGGGCGGCAAGGTGAAGCTTGCCGCGACCCTCGGGTCGGTGCCCAAAGAGGTCCAGGCCAAGTGGATCAACGAGCACATGAAGAACCACCACCCCGATTACCAGATGGCTTCGAAGTGACGAAATGAGAGCGCAGGCGGACCGGAGAGATTCCGGTTCGCCTGCAACTTTTCGGGTACCTGCGGCGTCGTATATGTAGAGGAATGGGGGCGGTATGACCTCTTTCGAAGCGGAAGCCACAAGTAACTATGAGAACGATCGCGACCGGAGGAGCGGCTGGTACCAGCTCTTGGTGCCGATCGTCGCAGCGGCCCTCGTCCTCGCCCTCGGTCTGGCGGTGGTAGGTATCACCAGCGGCCGGGACGACGCACCGTCGCCAAACCGGCCGGCCGCCGCAGAATCGCTACAACGTTAGAACGCCAGAAGAACAATTAGGAATTAGGAATTAGGAATTTCCACCCCACCTCCCCCTTTTCCAGAACATCTGAACCCGGATGTGGCAGGCCTTTTCATCGATTGCGTTGGGCGGGTGGGCGGCATTCCTAATTCCTAATTCCTAATTCCCGCTAGTGCACCTTTTCCGACCCCGGGCCCTCGATCTCGGGGTTTGAGTCGAGGTGGCGGTAAAGGTCCTCGTAGATCATCAGGAAGCGTTCGCTGAGGGAGCCGGCCTCGAGCAACGCCTGCTTGCGGTCGCTCGGTATCTCGAGAATCTGGCAGGCGAGGGCGATCAGCTGCGAATCCGAGGCGTCGTCCATGTGGCGCGCGAAATGGTTGCGTGAGCCCCCGTCGAGTTCCACCAGACCGGGAAGCATGGCCCGCAACTCCTGGCGCAGGGCACGGATCCCGGCCAACCTCTTGGGAGACGCCGGGGTCGGCTCAAACCGCACCCGCGCCTGGCGGTACTGCGTTCGAGCGTCGATCTCCTCCTCGATACGGAAGCGCTCGAGACCAAAGAGCCAGAGCAGGAAGCGGCCGTCCGGAAGCTCCTGGTGGGAGGCGATGAAGCCCACGCATCCGACCTGACGCACCGGTGGGGAACCCGGCAGATCGTTCTCGAAGCCGGGCATGACCTCGACCATCCCGATCACGCGGTGGGAAGCAACCGCGTCGCGGACCATCTCCACGTATCGTGGTTCAAAGATGTGGAGGGGAAGAATCTCGCCGGGCAGGAGTACCACCTTGGGGAGCGGAAAGATCGGGATCACGTCCGGAACGTGAACCGTCTCCTGCGTGGGGCCGGTGAACCCGTTCTCCAATGTCGATCCGTGCATTTTCTTTCCCTTTCTCAGTGGTTGAAACAAAAGACGCTAGAGCCTTCTTCCCCTGTACATTTGATATGGCCGTATCAGCGGTTACGCCCCACGAGCGCATCGTCGTCACGATCCCGTTTTGGAGGTTTGAGTTAAGAGTTAAAAGTTGAGAGTTTTGAGTTCCATCGCTCCTCCCGGTAGCCAAGTGGTGGGTGGGGCTAACTCAAAACTCTTAACTCTCAACTCTCAACTGGTTTGTTACTCGTGGCTGGCCATCACCCGCCACGCGACGAGGCGCTCGTTCATCGCCCGCAGACGGCGGCAGAGCAGTCGGCACAGCAGGCTGAGAAACTGAACTGCGGCGTCGGGATCCATCGACAGCACCTCTTCGAGCAGCGATCTGCTGATCGAGAAGACGGTGCAACCTGCCGAGTGGGCGCGGGCGTCGGCCGAGCGTGGTTGCTCGTCGATCAGCGCCAGCTCGCCAAAGACCTCGCCGCGCTCGAGGATGGAAAGGCATTCCTCACCCATCCCCGGGACCATGCGCGAGATACGCACGCTGCCGTCGACCACGATGTAGAGGCGGTCACCGGGGCTGCCTTCAGCGAAAATCAGAGTGTCGGCTGGGTAGCTCTTTTCGTGCGAGTACTTGGCGAGGAGCCGCATTTCCTGGGATGAGAGCCCCTGCTCGCGGAGGATGTCGAGCTTGGTCTTTTCGGTGAGATGCACGCGAGTGCCACCGTCATCATCTTCGCGGTCCTCTTGCCACGACTTCGAGGGCGCACCGAAGAGCTCGCTCATCTGAGCGTTGGCCGCACGGACCTTGGCGGCCAGGGTCTGCCAGAAGCCCCACAGCAAGCTGACCGCAAGTTCGCGGTTGGACTCAAAGACCGAGTCGAGCGCATCGGCGGATAGAGTGAAAAGGGAGCCCTCGTCCAAACCGGCCGCAGTGGCCGAACGGGGGAGTGCATCGAGGTAGGAGACCTCTCCGAACAGGGATCCTGCGTCCAGATCGGTCAGCACCTGGACTCCGATTGGGGTGGTGCGGGCGATGCGCACCGCCCCCTCGCGTACGATCTTGAGATCCCGCGTCGTGTCTCCCTCGGCGAAGATCACCTCGTCTACCGCAAATGGGGAGGCTACCGCGATCTTGGCGATCGGGATGATGAGTTCGTCCGTGAAGTGCCGGAACAGACTCATAGACCGCAACTCGGTGGCTCTCCGCAGCAGATCATCGCTGATGCCGGGGCCTCGCCTCGCCCTGTTGCGGCGCGCGGAGTGGTCGACGGAAGAAAAAATCTTGGCGTGGCTGAGGGCGATGTTATCGCAGGCTTTCTGCAGGATCGAAATGCGCGAGGTGATGAGGGTCTCCATCGCAGCCGGTTCCTTCCGGCACAACTGGGCCAGTGTCTCGACTCGTCGTCGCTCCTGGTGCTGCTCGTGCTCGGAGCGCCATGTGGCGAGGAGCATGGCGTCGATTGCGGCCTCGAGAGCCTTCTCGAAGTCCTCGTTTTCGAGGGCTGCACGCGAGGTCTCTACCGCCAGCCGAAAGTCGAGGGGGTTGAGCCGGCGTGCCTGGAGGAACTCGGCAAGGGCAGTTTGAGCATCGCCGTGCCGCAGGTGGAGGTAGCCGGCGGCGGCATACGCCAGGTAGTTAAACGGGGTCCGCAGCTTGGCGAGATCGATCATGTCCACCGCGCGCCCGAACTCGCCGCGGGTTTCGAATATGTGGGCCATCCCCAGGGAGTGGGAGGCTTCGAGGTTGCGCCGCTTGAATTCGCGATCGAAGTCTTCGATGCCATCCTCGCCGCGCAGACTGTCGGCCTCCTCACGAAGTGCCGCCGCACCCTTCGGAGACAGGGCGGCCGCGATTTCCAGAAGATCGGCGGCCTCCGTCGGCCGGCGATAGGATCGCAGACGACGCGCGACTTCGACCAATCGGTCGATCATGGAAGGGTGCGGCAGCACAGACTTGTTCACATTGGTTCCCGAGTCTCAATTGTAGTGAATCCCCGGGGAGCGGGTCAAACCGTGGGTTAGAGTCCGCACTCTTGAGAAACTCGAAAGTGCCTTGAGAGAGCGGGTTCTTAGAATCTGGCATACGGTCGAGCGCCCCAGGCTATGTATATGCCGCCGCTTCCGGCTTCGTGCTTCGCACTACGCCGTG
>JAOZUP010000071.1 GCA_029938595.1 Thermoanaerobaculales bacterium
TCGAGCAGATCGGGGTTGACGTAACCTGTGCGGATGAAGTTGATCTCCCCGAGACACAGGCTCCAGCCTTCGAGCCACGTCTCGAGGTCATGCCGCTGGTCGTCGTCGCCTTGGAAATGGATCAGCAGATCGATGTCGCTCGACGGTCCGGCGCTGGCGTTCTTGGTGCTGCCGATGATGTACATGGCGGCGACGGCGAAGCGCTCGGGGTCGATCTCGGCGGCGATCTTCTCAGCCATCTGCATCCGCCACCGCCAGTAGCTCTCGGAGTGCTGCTGGGGCTGGCCGATGTGTTCCGACCTGTTTCCGTTGCTGCGCTCCCCGGCCTCGGCGAGCACGGCGACGGCCTCGTCGAGCTCCGAGTTCATCAGCACGCGGATGATGCGGCCGTCGTTGGCGCTTGGCACATCGATGACCCGCACGACGTCGGAGAGGTGCTCGTACTCCGGGAGCATTGCTGTCAGGAGGTTGTGGGAAGCGTGGAGCAGGCGCATGTTGAGAAAGCCGGTGTCGTCGGGGTAGAGCGGCAGGTAACGGATCTCTGACTCCACGAGGTCCTGGAAGAAGTGGGTGCCGAAGCTCAGGTCCGGTAGGTAGTCGCCGGTCTTGCGCGCGACCTCGATCAGCATGGCGGTGTTATTGATGTCGGAGTAGGTGACATTGACGCCGAGCTTGATGTCGCCCCGACTGCCCCAGCGCCCTGGCCCGATGAGGATGAACTGGCGTTTGGGCAGCAGCTTGTTGAGTTTGCCGACGGCCTCACCGACCGCGAGGAGATCGGCGCGGTCCCGCAGTTGGGCGTAGGCTTCCGGGTCCACATAAACGACGTGGGTGATGTCAGGCACATGACCGTTGGAAACGTGGCGGCGGGCGGTGAAGAGGGTGTCTTCCACCGGTACGTCCTTGGGGATGGGGGCGGGCGCGTCCTCGTCGGCAAAGCTCTGGGGGCGGCATTGGAGAAGGTAGAAGTCGGTTCCGTCGTGGGCGAACTCGATGTCCACCGGGGTACCCAGCGTCTCCTCGAGGATCTTGAGAATGTTGCCAACGTGCTTCACGAATGGGGTTGAGTTGATGAGTCCCCCGAGGTCGGCCACCAGCTCGTCGCGTTCGGAATCGAACAGCAGCCGCATCGGCTTGTGGAGGACCTCGTCCTTGAGCACCGAGAAAACCAGATCAAAGGCGGGGTAATCGACGCCGTGAGCCCGCACCAGCTCGCCCAGGTCGTGGGTCTCGAAGGTGTTGGTTTCGAGATTGATGACGTCCACCGAGCGCGGCGAATACCTCATCACCTCGTCGATGGTGGTGTTGACCTTGAGACCTGGCTGTCCGGGAACCGCGAGGATCGGGTAGTCGTCGCCGACCCGATCCACCGCCCGCGTTCCGAGCCCGGGAACCAGTCGAATCAGCCCGTCGGAGCGTTTGATCCGCGGCGACCAGCGGAACTCGTTGTTGGAGAAGGCGACCCCGGCCACTGCCGGCAGGAAGTAGTCGCCGAGCCGGGTGCCGACCACCTCCTGGATGAGAATGGCCATTTCCTCGTGAAAATCGATGAGCCCGCGCTCGCGACGGTAGGCGATGGGGTCGGGGCCGAAGACCGAAGCGTAGACCTCGGTCATGGCGTCGAGGATGGCGCTCATCCGCTCCCGCTTGCTGCCGCGGTTGGCGAGGAAGAGGCTGCGGTACTTGCCGGAGAACGCACTGCCCATGCGGTCCTCGAGGAGGCTCGACGAGCGCACGATCAGTGGCGAGTCACCCAGCTCGTCGAGAATCATCGACACGCCCTTGACGATCTCGGGCGGGAAGCGCGAGTTCTTGAAGAGCTGGATGATGTTGGGAAACTCCTGCCGAACCTGCGAAGTCTCCCGGTACTTCTGCTGCAGCACCTCGTCGAGATCGTTGTACTCGATGAAGCTCATCTGCCCTTCGGAGGCGACGTACCAGCTTCGTGGAATCTTGACCTCGCCGATCGGTCGATCGGGCGATCCCTCACGCCGCAGAATTGCGGCGGCGAGAAAGAGCCCGGCGCTTTTGCCGCCGAGCTTGCCGTGGCTGGCATCGGAGTGGATGATGCGATCGATGAGGTCGAAGAAATCGTCGGTCTGGATGTACTCCTTGGCAACGGAGATGAATTCGAGCTGGTCGGTGAGAAAGCGCCGGATCAAACCGACGTGGATTCCGTTGAGAGTGGCCGGCGAAAGCTCGGCGCCGTCGGCGAGCAGGTGGTGGAACCGGCGGAGGGCGCCGGCGACCTCGGACAGGCTCGAGCGAGGGTTGTTGAGCACCGCAGGCAGGAAGCTCGCCTTGTCCTCCATCACCCAGTCCCGGGTCAGGGCGAGGGTGGCGTCGGTACCGAGATAGTTATTCGCCAGATCGAAGGGCTTGCCCTCGAGAAGGACCTGCTCGTTGAGGGCACGCGGTCGGGCCGGGTAGTTGGGATCGTGTCGCTCGTCTTCATCGGACGATCCGTAGATGGCCTGCAGGAGCTCTTTCCCTCCTTCGACTCCCGCCCACACCAGGTGGTTGACCATCTTGCGGGCGATGCGGAGGTAGAGGTCACGATCCGAGCTGCGCAGGAGCTCGATGGGGGCCCTCCACCGATCCTCCTTCTCGGCCTCCAGCTCCCGGCTCGCGGACTCCCACTGTTGGCGGGTCTCGTACATACGATGGAAGAGGATGCTGTGTCCGAGTCGCTCGGCTATGGTTCGGATCAGCCGCTCCTCCTCCTTGAGGAAGGGACCGCTGTCCTCGGTTGGCCGTTCCTTGGCGTACCACACGCTGAGCCGGCCCACCACTTCTTCCTGGACGAGGATATCGCTCGACTGGACCCACGGCGTGGGCCGAAAGTCCTCCTTGGTGTAGACCTCGTCACCGTACTCGATCAAGGCCCGGCAGATATCGGGGTATTGCCAACCGGCGGGGATCACCTCCACCACCTTCCGGAACGCATCCCCGACCGGCAAATCGAGACGGGCCAGGATCTGCTCCACCTCGTACAGGCAGTTGAGCTCCTTTGCCCGCTCCTGGAGAGAGGCGATCAGCTTGTCAGCGGGGCCTGTGTGGCTCGGCGTTTCAGCCATGGTGTTGAATCACTCCTCGTCCGCTGGCGCCGTCGACCCGAACCTCGAGAGGTTTCGGCAGGCGCACGTGGGTGACGTGGGCGGTCGACTGCACGACCGGCTGCCTTTCGAGCCAGTCCCAGTCGATGTGGTGGGGGCCATGGTGCTCCACGGACAGGTAGAGTACACGGAAGCTCAAGAGATTGTGGAAAAAGTGGGAGCCCTGGCTGAGATCGGGTTGTACGTCGGGCAGGGTGGCCTCGACGATCGCTCGTGCGCCGCTGATCTGGCCCCACGCAACGGGAATGCCAAGCCCCGGGTCGGAGGTCCCCCAGCGGCCAAAGCCGATGAGCAGGTATCGTCGTCCGTTCGCGATCAAACTCCGATTGATGTCCTCGAGTTCCTTCGCAATGGCCGGCGTCTCTGCGGGCTCAAAAGCGTCCGGCCTGATGAAGACCACGTCCTCAAGATCACTGCGATGTCCGTTGCCCAGAACGTTTTCAGATGCGAGGACGACGTCGTTGGCGAAGAGGTCGTTTTCGGCGACATCGATGTGTTCGCCGCCCACCATCATCGGCCGCACCTGGAGGAAACCGACCCGAGCCGGGAGGGCGTCCTGGCGGTCGAGATTGATGGCGAACTCGATCTCCACCGGAGCGCCGAGTGCGCTCTCTGAAAGCTCCAGTAGCCGGCTCAGGAGATCGTTGAACGGGAGCAAGCGTGATCCGAGCAGAGGCGCAAAGGTGAGTGCCCGGGCTCCGCGGACGTCAAGGCCCGGGTTGAGACGGTCGGAGCCGGCGTCGTAGGTGGAGACCAGGTAGCGGAGCGCACCGTCGGCCTCGGCGTCGGTGAGTCCCGGCTGCACGAGGTGTTCGGTCTCCCGGATCGGGTCGTAGGGCGGTGGATCGCCCATGTGCACCGCCCAGAATAGGGTCTGGGTGTTCTTGAGCAACTCTCCGAGATCGTTGAATGGCGGCGGCGCCTTTGGGAAGGCAGGGGAGTAGGACCAGCTGAGACCACCGTCGACGATGGTCTTGCCGAGCCCGAGAGCGAGCGTTATGACGCCGTCCTCGGCTTTGGCGTGGCCTGTCGGGTAGTAGTTGTGGGATCGGGCGACCCCGGACACGCAGGGGTAGAAACGATCGCCGGCGCGCTGGCCGACAACCTCCTGGACGATGACAGCCATCTTCTCCTCGCCTGGCGGCCGACCGATGGACGCCAGGTAGGCCTTCGACTCGGCGAAGAAGGTCGTTGCGTAGACAAACTTGATCGCCTCCACAAGGCGGTTGAAGCGCGCGTCTTCCTCGATCTCGTTGTTGGGGACCATCTTGGTGCCGTAGACGCCCGCGAACGGGTGCTGGAGGTCGTCCTCGAGAAGGCTCGAGGAGCGAACCGCCAGCGGCGCGTGGACGCACGAAATCAGGGCCCGCAGGTCGCCGACGTGCTCCGCGGGCAGCTCCGCTTGCTGGAAGGTGTGGGCGATGCGGTCGTCCGGGAGATCCGAGTTGGCGAGGTCCGCCAGATGGTTTCGTTCCATGAGGCTGTCGAAAAGCTCGGTGGTCAGAACCGTCGCGGTCGGTACCGAGACCTCGATGTAGGGGAACTCGTCCGGGCCGAGCCGGGACAGGATCTCCTCCCGGATGCGGACTAGGCCAGAGGCCTTGCCGCCGAGAGCTCCGCTACCGATACGGGTGAACGTGTTCTCCGCACCAAAGAACTCGCGATCGAATCGCGGCACCTCAGACGTGATCGGCTTCATTTCGTCGCCGCTGAAATGGGGTAGCTGACGGATGAATCTCGCCACGAAAAACTCTCCCGCAGATCACGCAGATGAAGTTGTTTTTCGATTATCTGCGTCAATCTGCGTCTATCTACGGGCAAACTCTGGGTGTGTGGGTGGGTGGATCGAGTATCCAGCATCGAGCATCCAGCATCGAGAATTGGTTGGATGGACGGCATTCCTAATTCCTAATTCCTAATTCCTAATTCAAATCACAGCCACCCGCGCTCTTTGCACTGTGTGGCGACGCGGTCGATGGCGATGACGAGTGCTGCGTCGCGCATGGGAAGCGACTTCGATCCGGCCAGATCCGAGATCGCGACGAAGGCTGCAGTCAAGGTCCGGTCGAGCTTGCTCAGGACCTCGGACAGCGGCCAGTAGTAGTTCATGTTGCTCTGCACCTGCTCGAAGTAGCTGCAGGTGACGCCGCCGGCGTTGGCCAGGATGTCCGGAATCACGAAGATCTCGCGCGATGTGATGGCTTCCTCGGCTTCCGGTGTAGTGGGGCCGTTCGCACCCTCGGCGATGATCCGCACCCGGTCGGAGATCGAACCGACGTTCTCCGAGGTGATCTGGTGCTCCAGTGCGGCGGGGATCAGAATCTCCACCTCCTGCGACAGCCATGCCTCGCCGTCGAGGATCTCGTAGCCGAGATCCCGCGCCTTGGCTGGGTCGATGTTACCGAGACGGTCCGAGGCCCGCCGCAGCTCGTCGAGTTTGATGCCGTCCGCCTTGCGGAAGGCTACAGGTGAGCCCGCCTCCGGATCCCAGCTCGAAACGCAGGTCACCGTACCCCCTATTTGGGTATAGAGCTCGATGGCATGCTGGGCAACGGTGCCGAAACCCTGGACGCTGGCGGTTGTGGCGCCGGGCTCCATCCCCAACACCTTGAGCGCCTCGCGCAGGGTGTAGACAAGACCGTAGCCGGCCGCCTCGAGGCGTCCCAGCGAACCGCCGGCGCCCAGCGTCTTGCCGGTGATGGCCGCCGGGATACGGTCTCCGTGCAGCGCCTCGTATTCGTCGAGCATCCAGGTCATGTGCTGGCTGGACGTCATCATGTCCGGCGCCGGGACGTCCCGCCGTGGACCGATGGTGTGCGCTACGCGTCGGATCCAGGCTCGGCAGATCCGTTCGATCTCTGCCGTGCTCAGCCGGTGCGGGTCACAGACCACGCCGCCCATGCTGCCGCCCAGGGGAATGTTCACGACCGCCGTCTTCCAGGTCGTCCACATGGCAAGGGCCCGCACCGTGTCGATGGTCTCCTGGGGATGGAAGCGGACGCCCCCCCAGGCGGGGCCTCGGGCGTCGTTGTGCTGGACGCGGAAACCGTTAAAGACCTCGACGCTGCCGTCATCGAGGCGAACCGGCAGGGTCAGCCGGTGTTCGTGGGCGGGCGTGCGCAGGAGCGCCCGGGTCGCCGTGTCGAGCCTCATGAGGTCGGCGAGGCGATCGAACTGGGCCTGCGCATCGGCGAACGGATTGAAGGAGGATTCACCGGTCATTGCGGATACCTCTCAGGTTGATGATCGCACAACGCAGACGCGAATTAGGAGTTAGGAGTTAGGAATTAGGAATTCTCACCCAACCTTCCCCCTGATTTCAGGGATGGGTGCGCTGCATTCCTAATTCCTAACTCCTAATTCCTAATTCAAAAAAGGCGGCCCCGGAGGGCCGCCGTGTTCGAAGTTGCTCTGGCGCTATTTAGACCAGCCCCTGATCGATCATTGAGTCGGCAACCTTGACGAAGCCGGCGATGTTGGCGCCGGCCACATAGTTGCCCTCCTGGCCATACTCGGCGGCGGTAGTGACGCACGCTTCGTGGATGCGGCTCATGATGTCCCGCAGCTTGTTGTCGACCTCCTCGCGGGTCCAGGCGAGGCGCATGCTGTTCTGGGACATCTCGAGCCCGGAGACGGCGACCCCGCCGGCGTTGGCGGCCTTGCCGGGACCGTAGAGGATCTTCTTCTCGATGAAGAGCTCGACGGCCTCCGGCGTCGAGGGCATGTTGGCGCCCTCCGAGACCACGAAGCAGCCGTTGTCGAGCAGGGCCTTGGCGTCGTCGGCGTCGAGCTCGTTCTGGGTCGCGCATGGCAGAGCGATGTCACACTTGACGTTCCACACGCCGGTTCCCTCCTGGTATGTGACGCCGGGAAACTTGTCAGCGAGCTCGCGGATGCGCCCGCGGCGGATGTTTTTGAGGTCCATCAACTCATCCCACATCTCCTGGGTCAGACCGTCCTCGGCGACCACGAAACCGGAGGAGTCGGACAGGGTTACAACCTTGGCGCCAAGCTCGAGGCATTTCTCTGAGGCGTACTGGGCCACATTGCCGGAGCCCGATACCGCCACTCGCTTGCCATCGAAGCTGTCGTCGCGGGTGCCGAGCATGTCCTGGGCGAAGTAGACGCAGCCGTAGCCGGTCGCCTCGGGCCGTATGAGGCTGCCGCCCCAATTGAGACCCTTGCCGGTGAGGACGCCCTCGAAGCGGTTGCGAATGCGCTTGTACTGGCCGAAGAGGAATCCGATCTCACGGCCGCCTACGCCGATGTCGCCCGCCGGCACGTCGGTGTCGGCGCCGATGTGGCGGCAGAGCTCGGTCATGAAGCTCTGGCAAAAGCGCATGACCTCGTTGTCGGACTTTCCCTTCGGGTCGAAGTCGCAGCCGCCCTTGCCGCCACCCATGGGCAGGGTGGTGAGGGAGTTCTTGAAGACCTGCTCAAATCCGAGGAACTTGAGGATGCCGAGGTTGACGGTGGGGTGAAAGCGGAGACCGCCCTTATACGGGCCGATGGCCGAGTTGAACTCGACGCGAAAGCCCTTTTGGACCTGGACTTCGCCACGGTCGTCCATCCACGGCACCCGGAAGAGGATTACTCGTTCCGGTTCGACGATGCGCTCGAGGATCCGGTGGTCGAGATACTTGGTGTGGCGTTCGAGCACCGGCACCAGCGTCTCGACGACCTCCTCGACCGCCTGGTGAAACTCGGTCTCGCCCGGGTTTTTGGCGATCACATTCCGCATGAACTGCTCGGCAAAAAGCTTTTCGACTGGACGCATGGGCCATTCCTCCTGGGATTTGGGATTTCAGCACACGACGGGTCGTCCCGCCATAACCGTCGGCGAGAATACTTCACCTGTCGCACGCTGGCAACCCTCTTGTGACCCTGTTCACAATAGTCGGCGGAGCAATTTTCAGAGCCTACTGAAAAACCGGCTATGGCTGTCATCCGGAGAATTCCAGGGCCCTTCGGACCGACAAAACAAGAAATGCAACGGGTGTCCGGCCTGTGATCGCTATCGCTATCGGAATCGCAATCGCTATCGATGCGCCCCGTGCCAATTCGGCCATTCGATAGCGATACCGATAGCGATAGCGATAGCGAACTGGCGGGTGTTCCCCCTCAGACTGACAGTCCTACCTATGTCATTGGCAAGGTTTTTCAGGAGGCTTAGCTAACGCCTCATCACGGCTCGAGGATGATCCCCCGACTCGTCGACCCATCCACCAGCACCTGGGCCGGATACTCGAGACGAAGGTGGCGGACGACGCCGTCCATGGCGACAGTCATCGCCTCCTGCCGATCGAGCCAATCCCAGTTGATGGACCCGCTCCCATCCTTCTCGTGAACCGCGAAGAAGGCGACTCCGTAGCAGGTTAGGTTGTGGAAGAAGTGAGAGCCGAAGGAGGGCTCGACCTGGAGGTCCGAAAAATCGGTCTCGACAATCGCGCGAACCGAGGAGATCTGCGGCCAGGTGACCGGAATGCCGAGCCACGGGTCGCGCGATCCCCACCGCCCCGGGCCGATCAGGATCGAGTGCCGTCCGTCGCGCCGTAGTTGACGGTTGATCTGCTCGATGATGACGGCCGTATCGGCGGTCTGGGAGCGGTCGATCCGGCGGGGATCGACCACCAACAGGTCGGCGATGGTCTCGCGGCGGCCATGGCCGAGAGCGACCTCGGATTGCACCACGGCCCGCCCGATCGCTTCCTCGTCGAGGTCCACATCCACATCCATTTGCTCGAAGACCATCGGCCGCAGCTGAAGAACGTTGAATGTCTGGTGTCGTCCCAGACCCGGATCGATGTCAGCCGCGAACTCGATTTCGGCCGGGCTCGCGAGCCCCTGCTGGCATGTGTCGAGAAGGCGTGTAAGGATCTCCGGCAGGGGAATGGTCCGTCCCCTGAGGAGGGCGTCGAAGGTGATCAATGGCGCCCCGCCATCCTCGAGGCCGGAGACGATGCGGTCGTTGGCTCGATCATAAGTAGATGCGAGCGGTGAGGCGGCACCGTCGCGCACCGCCTTGATCATCTCCTCGTGCAGGAGGTTGGCGTCGGTCTGGACGCCTGGGATCACGTCGTTTCGCGACAGATCGAGTGCGTAGAATCGTCGTTGTGCGTTGCGCAGGATGTCCTTGACCGCCGAAAACTGGGGCAGGACCTGCGGTTGCCGCGGACAGAAGCGGAGCGCCTCGAAACCTTCCACCACCGACTTGCCGAGACCGAGGGCCACCTGGGCGACGCCGTCCTCCGGCTTCATGTCGCCGAATGGATAAAAGTTGTACGAGGCAGCGGTGCCCGAGAATGTTGGGTAGAAGCGGTCGCCGCGGCGGCTGCCGACCAACCGCTGGACCAGGACGGCCATCAGCTCCTCTTCAATCCGGTAGGGTGTGGTCTCGAGGTAGTCACGCGCGGTTTCGAAGAAGGTGGAGGCGTAGACCACCTTGATCGCCTCGAGGAGTTGGGCGAGCCGGATGTCGAGCGAGGGGTGATTATTGGGCAGCATGATTGTTGCGTAGACGCCGGCGAAGGGCTGGTAGACCGAGTCCTCGAGAATGCTCGACGAACGGACTGCGATGGGCTCGCAGACTCGTTCGAGGAACGTGCCGAGATCCGACCGCAGCGTGTGCTGGAAGCGGGCGCGCCGGAAGTAGTCCAGGACCTGCTGATCCTGCATCTCACCGACGCGGGTAACGAAGCCGCGCAAACGATTTTCCTCGAGAAACTCCTCGAAGACATCCGCGGCGAGGACCACGGTCTGCGGGATGGCGACATCGACCCCTTCGGTGTCGAGCATCTCGTGCGCAAGGATCTTGTGCATGAAGGCCAGCCCGCGGCCTTTGCCGCCGAGGGAGCCCGATCCGATTTTGGCGAATGCGGTGAAGTCGCTGAACCGCGAGACATCGAAGTCGGTGATGACGTGCTGCTGGATCTCCCGCAGATAGCCGGTGATGGTGTTGATCAGATAGCTGCGAAGATCGGACGGCGACGGGAACTCGGTCACCTTGCGCGGGCGCAGCATCGAGGCGAGCTCGAACTCGGTGCGGGCCTTGAGCCAGGCCGAAAAGTGATTGCGGCTGGCGTGGAAAACGAGGCTCTCGTCGGGGACCTCGGCCAGGCACTTCAGCATTTCCCGCATGCCGGACGCGCGTGCGATGGGTGTGCCGTCCGGGAGTTTGAAGATGAAGTCGCCGAAGCCGAAGTGATCGAGGATGTACTCGCGCAGATCCTCGAGCAGATGAGCCGATTGCTTGCTCATGAACTCGGCACCGGCCGCGATCGCCTTCAACTCGTGCTCCGGGTCCATCGACTGCACCAGGATCGGAATGTCCTCGTCGTGCTCCCGGATGTTCTCGGCGAGCCGGATGCCGGCCTCGAAGTCGAGCTCGCCCTCGCGCGGAAAGCTGACGTCGGTGATGACGCCGAGGACGTTGCCCGCGTATCGTTCGTAGAGCCCCCAGGCCTCCTCGTAGGTCTGCGCCAACAGGATCTTGGGACGGGCGCGGATACGAAGAAGCCGGTGCGAGAGATTGATCCCTTCGGACATCAGGCGGCCGGTCTGGAGTGTGATCTCGGTGTAGAAGTGGGGGAGGTAGACGGAGTAGAAGCGGGGCTCGTCTTCGACCAGGATGATGGCCTGCACGCCCCCGACCAGAATGTCCTGCTCGGCGTTGCGTTGATCCTCGACCTGTTTGATCATCGCCAACAGCGCCTGGACGTTACCTTGCCACAAAAAGGTCCAGTCGAGCTCGCCGGACGAGCGCACGTCCTCGAGCCACGGGAGCTCCCAGGCATGGGCGGCGATGAGCCCCACCGGCAGGCGGGGATGGGATTCCTTGATCCGGTGCACGAGTTCGCCGATTTCCATGTCGGGCAGGCGGGGGGTCGTAATGACCATGTCGAAAACGCGTTCGTCGATCAGCTCGAGCGCTTTGGATGCCTCGGTGACTCGTGTGAAACGGGGTGCGAAACGAAGGTTGAGATCGAGGTTTCGATACTCCTCGAGGACCAGCTCGGTCAGCTGTCCATCCTCCTCGAGGATGAACGAGTCGTAGTGGGATGCAACCAGAAGAATCTCGATGATGCGGTACTTCATCAGTGCCGAGAACTCCTCGGTGTGCATTCCGTACCGGCTTCTCAGCTCGATGGTGTCTTTGCCCATGGTCGTTACTCGGCACTACGGTAGCAGAGAAGCAATTAGCTGTTAGGTATTAGCTCATCACAAGGGGCCGTAGATTGGGCCGCTAGTAGCGAATAGCTCGGCCGGATGTTGTGACCCCCCATGGCTGTCATCCTGAGCCTTCCAGGGCCCTTGCAGGCCGACAATGCAGGGAATCACAACGGTTGGCCGGCTCGTGATCGCTATCGCTATCGGAATCGCAATCGCTATCGATGCGCCCCGTGCCCATCCGGCCATTCGATAGCGATTCCGATAGCGATACCGATAGCGAGCTGGCGGGATTGGCCCTTCTCAGACCGACAGTCCTACCTATGTCTTTGGAAGAGGCTCGGCTATTACCTCTTCACTCGATCCACTCCGTCACGAATACGTTCGTCTCCCCAGGCCTCGAATTGTGGCGGTTGGAGCAAAAGACAAAGGTCTTCCCGTCAGGCGACCACATAGGGAAGCCGTCGAAGCCCTCGCTGAAGGTGATCCTCTCGAGATTCTTGCCGTCGAGATCGACCATCCAGAGGTCGAACTCGCGTCCCTTCGGATCGCCGTAATTGGAGGAGAAGATGATCTTCTCGCCCGAAGGGTGGAAGAATGGGCCGAACGCGGCAACGCCGAGGTCGGTGATCGATCGTTTGTTGGAGCCGTCGGCGTCCATGACGAAGATCTCCAGCTTGGACGGCCTAATGAGACCATCGGCCAGCAGGGCCTGGTAATCCTCGATCTCGGCCGGGTCTGAGGGGTGGCGCGCGCGGTAGACGATCTTGGTGCCATCGGGGGAGTAGAAGGGGCCGCCGTCATAACCGATTCGATCGGTCAGGCGCTGGACGTCGGAGCCGTCCAGGTTCATCGAGTAGAGGTCGAGGTCGCCGTCGCGCATCGAAGTGAAGACGATACGGTCTCCCTGCGGCGAGACCGTGGCCTCCGCGTCGTAACCCGGGACGTCGGTGAGCTTGGAGAGCTCCGATCCGTCAGGGCGGGCGCGGTAGATGTCGTAGCCCGGATCGATGGGCCACACGTAACCGCGGCTGTGGTCGGGTTGCGGTGGGCATTCGGGACTCGCCTCATGGGTGGAGGAATAGACGATCCACTCGTCGCCCGGCAGGAAGTAGGCGCACGTCGTGCGGCCGGTGCCGGTTGAGGCGAGTGATGTCTCCGCGGTCTCAAGGTCCATCGTGAAGATCTGATCGCAGCCGTGGGGCGGTCTCGTGGACTGGAAGATGAGATCGCCTCCGGCGAAGGAGAAGTAGGCCTCGGCATTCTCGCCGCCGTCGGTGAGCATCTTGAGCTGGCCGAAATGGGATTCCTGAGGGTGGGGTGCGAT
Organism: Thermoanaerobaculales bacterium; assembly: GCA_029938595.1. Taxonomy (GTDB): domain Bacteria; phylum Acidobacteriota; class Thermoanaerobaculia; order Thermoanaerobaculales; family Sulfomarinibacteraceae; genus Sulfomarinibacter. The sequence continues at coordinate 12,610 of JAOZUP010000071.1, forward strand.
CATCCGGGGGAGAGTTGATGAGGCATCCGTGGAAACCTCTGGGGTAGGCACCTCGGGCTGCTGTGCGCAACCGGAGATGATCAGGGCGGTCGAGAATATCGAGAGTATGATCCCGAGTCTGAGCTTCATGGTCCCTCCAAGTCGCGAGATCGTCTCACGAGATGTCGAATGTGACAAATTCCTGACATTCGCGGCGCCCGTTCCCGAACGCCCGCCGACCACGGTCTCCGACCGCGGCGACGGTCGCTCACCGGTGCGCCCTCGGAACGCAAGCGTTCCTCGGTCCCGCCGGTTCGCGCCCTCGCGCACCTGCGGCGCGCCGGCGGGCTGCTGCATACCGAACGACCAACCCCCCACCTTTATTGTGATCGCGCCGATTCCGGACCTCTGGCCGCGTTTTCCT